>NZ_JBSYXO010000015.1:0-109744 GCF_054172045.1 Methylomonas sp. MgM2
ATCACGTGGCGGTGTAGGCGCGATTGCTAGCCAGGGATGGCTAGCAATCTTTCCCGCCGGAAGCCGACACTCTCCGGGTTTCTTTCCTTTTACGAAAAAAAATTATTAATTATCTTCAGATGCCATATTCATTAATCGGCTTAAACTCTTCAGAGATTTGTCGGACAATTGCGATTTGATAATTTTTTACGATTATTTCAACTCCCATTCTATGGAAAACAGTAGTTGATCTTGAGTCTTCTGCTGAAGCTGTTGCTCCAATTGCTCAATCAAGCCATTTCGTTGCGATTCGATTTCATCCTGCCGATCAAACAATTCTCTTCGCAGCTTATTGCGTTTGGTTTCCAGTTCCCGTTGGCGTTTTTGCCAATGCAGTTTTTCATCCAATGTCGGCGCAGTGGCGGCGGTACGGCGAATCTCTTTAACTTCGCGATCGATTTCCTTGATTTCCTGTTCCAGACCGAGCTTTAGATCGTCCGCCCAAGCATCCAGCTTTTCGACTTCTTGTTGGAAGTAGCCGAGATTGCGTTGGTTGATTTCGCGGAGTAGAGCCTGCTTGCGATTTTCAAGGTCTTCGCTCAGTAGTGCTGGCAACTGGCCTTCAATATTGGAGGTGTTTGGAGTGACAACCGCTGGAAAACGTAACAATTTTTCGGGATCGTCTTCGACCAATATTCCACCGTCAGTAGTGCTGGCCGCCACAATCAGGTACTGCTCCAGGTTACCCAAGGCTTCGACACTCAGCAGCTTGACCACTAAAATGCCGCTTTGTCCGCGATAGGCTTTGAGTGTGCTGACTTGAGTGCCATAGGCGTCGTAATCGAAACTCAAGCGGGCAACTGGCAATTTCCGGCTTTTGGCCAGCGTTGTAACCCATTCGGCTAATGGGTGGCCGACTCGATACAGATGAGCATCGCCACTACGTCTTGGCAATTCGTAGCGCCCCAATTCGATATGTGACAACTGCGGGTCCGGGAGGTGGAGCAATTTAAAGCCGCCGTCATCGAATTCGGCACAATCATTCAGCTCAGCCCGGCTTATATCGAGCAGCATTTTCTCGTAGCGATTGCGTGTGGCGACGCTGTCTTCAGCGCGCATACGCAATTTTTCCTGCACTTCCTCGTCGAAGTTTTCCAACAGCAATTGCCGCGTCTTGACCATCGCTTCGCTGATCTCGCAGGAAAGATCGTTTTGCAGTTGCTGAAAACTGGCCTGAATGGCTTCCGGTTCGCGGCAGTTTTGGTAAATCTCGGCGATGCGTCTTTCAAAGTCCACCCCGGAACCAATCGCGCCGAGCACTTCGTCGCTAGCGCCAAAGACACCTTCGAAGAGCTGAAACTTCTGCGCCAACAGTTCGTAAACGCGGGCATCGGCTTCGTTACTGCGATCCACGAAGTTGACCACCACGACATCGAATTTTTGGCCGTAACGATGGCAACGGCCAATACGCTGTTCGATGCGTTGCGGATTCCAGGGCAGATCGTAGTTGATCACCAAGGAACAGAATTGCAGGTTAATGCCTTCGGCTCCGGCTTCGGTGGCGATCATGATGGTGCCGCGTTCTTTGAACTGTTCAACCAAAGCGGCGCGCGTATCGGCGGTTTTGGAACCAGTGATGCGGTCGGTGCCTTGGTGATGCTGGAGCCATTCTTTGTAAGTGATTTGTGCGCGCGCATCGCTGTTGGTACCGTTGAACAGCACGATGCCGTTACCGTAATCGGTCTCTGCCAATAACGAGAGCAGATAATCCTGGGTGCGTCTGGATTCGGTAAAGATGATGGCTTTTTTCGGCGCATCGAGTCTGTCCAATTCAGCAAAAGCACGTTCCAATGCGATTAGCAGGGCCTTGCCTTTGGCGTTGTCGCGAATGTTGGTCGCCAACTTTTTGAAGTGGAGGAGTTCTTGGATTTCTCTAACAATCGCAGTCTGTTCGTCCGTATGTGAACGTTCATTGAATGGTCCAGATTCGTCCCATTCGTCGGCAGTTTCTTCCAGAGACTCGTAATCGGCATCTAATTCGTCAGCCAAGTCAGGCACATCTTGAGTGGGCTCCAGTATGCGTTGCAGGCGATTTGCCATGGTATCCAGCGCGCCGGCAATAGCATATGTAGACGACGCAAGCAGCTTCCACAGGACCAACGAAATCAGTTGACGCTGGCTGTCGGGCAGTGCTTTTAAATTGGGACGGCGCAAATAATCCGCCACCAGTGCCGATAATTCGCGTTCTTCAATGGAGGGTGTGAATTCTTGAACGATGGCGCGTCGAGCGGTGTACGACACATAAGGCTGGACTTGCCGCCGTAGTGTGCGCTTACAAATAGGCGTCAAGCGAGCACGCAGGCCGGCAAACGCAGTGTCACGGGCTTGGCTGCTGAATTGCGCTCTAAAGCTATCCAGATCACCAAACACCCGGTCATCGATGATGCTGACCAAGCCGTAGAGTTCCAGTAATGAGTTTTGTAGCGGTGTTGCGGTCAATAACACTTTGGAATGCACGCGCTCGAACGCTTCTTTCAGCGTCTTGCCGATAACGTTGCTGGGCTTGTAAACATTGCGTAAACGGTGTGCTTCGTCGAGTACCACCAAATCCCAATTAACCCGGCGCACATCATCCACTTTGGCTTTGGCAAATTGGTACGAACAAAGTACCGGTCCCTGGTCGTATTCGAATGGGTTGCGGATGCCTTGTTTGCGTAATGCGTTGTAACTCTTGGTCTCCAAGATGATGCCTTGCAAGCCGAATTTGTCCTGTAATTCTTGATGCCATTGCTTACGCAGGTTTGCGGGAACGGTAATCAGAATCCGCCGACGGCGTTCCGCCCAGTGTTGTGAAATCACTAGGCCGGCTTCTATGGTTTTACCAAGCCCTACTTCATCGGCCAGAATTACGCCGCGAGAAAGCGGGTTCTTGCAAGCAAACAATGCCGCCTCGACCTGATGCGGGTTAAGGTCGACTTGGGCATCAACCAAGGTCGATGCCAACGATTCCACGGTATCGCCGGCCGAACGACGGGTCAGAAGATAAGCGTAGTACTGGGTTTGGTAAGGCGTAAGCATCTGCGCCATATTCGAACAAATATCCTAGTTTTTATTTCGGCTTCTATGCAGATGAAGGCATCCGATCAAATTAACTTCCATGCCCAATATCTTAAACCATGAATTTATCTTTAAAAAACGCTACGAATTCAGAAGAAAATAATGTGGTCGCAGCCGTTGCAAGTTCTCTCAAGTATACGCGGGCTTTCAAAACAAATTTTACGCCTTGTTTGCTGCGCTGCGGGACTCAGTCGGGCAACGCCTATGGTTTACGTTGCGGCTACGAGGCCCCGAAGGGTCACGGCCGCTCGCTGCATCGTCGTTTGCTGCCGGTAATTAAAGGTCGGGGCATACTAAAAGTTCGGTAGGGCCGGCCCATGATCTCAGCTCTTAATCCCGACGCCTTTATGCAGCAACCACAGACTCAGCAGGCCTAAAAACAGAATGAAGCCGACCGTCATCGCAAAGGCCAAAACAATATCGACGTCGGTCACGCCGATCAGGCCGAAACGAAAGGCATTGATGATGTAAAGAATCGGATTGCCTTGGGCGATCAGTTGCCAAATCGGCGGCAGCATCGCCAACGAATAAAACACGCCGCCCAAGTAACTCAACGGCGTCAACACGAAGTTCGGGATGATGGAAATATCGTCGAAGCTATCGGCAAATATCGCGTTGATAAAGCCGGCCAGCGCAAACAAAGTCGCGGTCAATAACAATACCGCCAGCGCAATTTCCCAATGCAGGACTTTTACATGAGTAAATAGCGTCGAAATCGCCGTAACCACGCCGCCCACCATGACGCCTCTGGCGATACCGCCGCAAACGTAACCGGTTAATATCACCCAATTGGGCACCGGCGACACCAGTAGTTCTTCGATATGGTGTTGAAACTTGGTGGAATAGAAAGACGACACGACATTCGAGTAGGAATGACTGATGACCGACATCAAGATCACGCCCGGCACGATGTAGTCCATGTAGCTGACGCCATGCACGGTTCCGATACGGTCGCCTATCAATGTTCCGAAAATCAGAAAATACAAGGCCGTCGTCACGGCCGGCGGCAGCAGGGTTTGCGGCCAAATACGCGTGAAACGGCGGATTTCCTTGGTCAATATGGTGGAAAAGGCGACGGAATATTTCATTGCACCAAATCGATAAATAATTGTTCGAGGCGGTTGGATTTGTTTTTCAGGCTCAACACGTCGATCCGCGCTGCCGACAACTGCTGGAACAGCTTGTTCAAGCCGAGGCTCTTCGGCACCGCGACATTCAGCGCCCTGCCGCCGACCAATTCGAGTTCGTAGCCGTCGATGACGGGCGCAGCGGCTAATTCTTGCGCGACATCCAATACGAAATGATCGATATGGATGCGATTCAACAATTCATTCATGGCCGACTTTTCGATAATCTCGCCGTTATTGATAATGGCGATGTTGCGACACAGGCTCTCGGCCTCTTCCAGATAGTGAGTGGTCAGTATGATAGTGGTGCCTTGGCGGTTCACGTCCTGCATCATTTGCCACATGGCCCGGCGGATTTCAATGTCCACGCCTGCCGTGGGTTCGTCCAGAATCAACAGGCGCGGTGCGTGCACCATGGCCCTGGCTATCATCAAACGCCGCTTCATGCCGCCCGACAACTGGCGGGATACCGTATCGCGTTTATCCCATAAATCCATTTGTTTCAGACATTGTTCGGTCTGGGCCGCTGCCTGCTTGCGCGGAATGCCGTAATAACCGGCTTGGTTCATTACGACATTCCGGACGGTTTCGAATTGATTGAAATTGACTTCTTGCGGCACCAAGCCGATACAGCTTTTCGCGCCTTCGTTATCGCTATCCAAATCATGCCCGAATACGCTGACCGAACCGCTGCTCTTGGTCACCAACGAACTAATGATGCCTATCAAGGTCGATTTCCCGGCGCCATTGGGGCCGAGCAACGCAAAAAAATCGCCGCTTTCCACCTCAAGATCTACGCCTTTTAAAGCCTGAAACCCGTTCTTATAGGTCTTTTTTAGGTTTTGAATGGATAAAGCCTTCATGGGGTAGTTTATAATGCGGACCTGCTAGAATGGGCGCTCTCAAGCAAAGGGACCGCCGAAAAGCGATGGATTTTAACAGAATTCGTTACCAGCCTAAGCACAAACAGGAAGAAAATCTTGCCAAACGCAATCCCAACGAATGTTGCCGCTGTTGATCTGGGGTCCAACAGTTTCCATATGATTATTTGCAGTCTGCAAGACGGTAAATTGCAAACCCTGGACCGTTTAAAAGAAATGGTGCGGCTGGCGGCCGGGCTGGATCAGCATAAAGTGCTGGATCAAGCAACCCAGGAAAAGGCATTGGCCTGTTTGGAACGCTTCGGCCAACGCATCAGAGATTTTCCGCCCAACAGCGTTCGCGTCGTCGGCACCAATACTCTACGCCTGGCTAAAAACGCGGAAGAATTCATACGCAAGGGCGAAAAAGCCCTGGGCCACCCCATACACATCATTTCCGGCATCGAAGAAGCGCGTTTGATCTATCAGGGCGTCGCTCACAGCCTGTCTAGCAACGCCAACAACCGCTTTGTGATGGATATCGGCGGCAGCAGTACCGAATATATCATCGGCAGACAAGACACGGCCCACACCAAGGAAAGCCTAAACATGGGGTGCGTGACGGTAAGCCAGAACTTTTTCAAGAACGGCGAGATATCAAAAAAGGCCTTTAGAAAAGCGACGCTATTCGCCGAGCAGCAGCTGGAACCCTTTCAAAATACGTTCAATAGCCGACACTACGATGAAGCCATCGGGGCATCCGGCAGTCTGAAAGCGATCAACAATGTGCTGGAAACGGCCGGCTTCAGCAACAATGGCATCACCTTGGACGGCATCGAAAAACTCGTATTGCATTTGTTGAGCTTGCATCATTGCGACCAAATCGCCCTCCCGGCCCTGAGCATCGAACGCCGGCCGGTATTCATAGGCGCCGTGGCGATCGTCTATGCCACCTTCAAGACTTTGAACATCCAACAGATGACGGTATCCGACGGCGCTTTGCGCGAGGGCTTGATTTACGACTTGCTCGGGCGTATCTACGATCACGATACCCGTTCCCAAACCAGCCAAATCATCGCCGAACGCTACCACACCGACAAGCGCCATGCCGAACGGCTAAAGCAGACGATACGCTACATAGTCTCGCAGCTCCAAGACCATCCGTGTTTCAACGAGAATAATCCGGCCGCTTTGCAATTCTTGGAGTGGGCGGCGGAATTGCATGAAATCGGCATCGAAATAGCGCACAATCAATACCACAAACATAGCGCCTATATTATCGAAAACGGCGACTTTGCCGGCTTCTCCAAACAAGACCAAATATTGTTGTCGCGCCTGGTGCGGAATCATCGCAAGAAATTCAATCTATCCCGCTTTGAAGATTTACCCGCGCCCTGGAACAGGCATGCGCCCATTATGAGCGTCGTCTTCCGCTTGGCTTACCTGTTGCATAGAAACCGGCACGCCGAGTGTCCGGAGTTTAAAATCGGTATCGACGGCAAACACGTCGACCTGACATTCCCGGAACAGTGGCTGGAGCAAGCGCCGCTGACCCAAGCCGATTTGAATCAAGAAATTCAATATCTTAAGGACGCAAAGTTCTCGCTCTCGTTTTAGTCTATGCTGAAGTCGTTTACCGTTCCCCGGCCGATCAAACGACTGATCTTTGCCGGCCTGATCGTTTTCATATTGTTCAACTTATTATTGTTATTCGCATTGGACAATTCGCCTTTGTCGAAAATTCACCATGGCCTGAACCGCGATGATATCGAGAGAGCCAAACAATTGCTGCAGGTCAAACCGGAAGAACGCGAGCAAATAAAAACGGTCACGCTGAATCAAAAGGACGTCAATATCGCGGCCAGCTATCTGCTGAATCACTTCGTAGAAAACACGGTGCAGATACATGTCGGCAAGAATTTGGTGTTTGCCCAAGTTGCGATCTTCGTTCCGCAAACGATTTGGGGACGCTATTTGGATTTCAGTTTCAAGTTGATTCAAGACGGCGGCAATGTACACATCAAATCATTCAAAATCGGCGAAATATCGGTACCTGACTCCGCCGCCAATTTCTTAATCCCCGCCATTGCCCGCTCCACGCCGTTAAAAACGTATTGGCAAGTGGGCGAGAATTATATTAAAGACGTACGGTTTACCGAGGAAGGCCTGCAAGTGAGTTACCTGGGCGCTATCGTCGAAGCCGCTAAACAGCTGGCCATACGGAAGCACCGCGAATACCCCAATCTGCATCTGTATCAGCAGCAAATCAACGACATTGTCAGTCAACACGATCCGGGCTGGCTTTTATCGCTAACCGATTTGTTGCAGCCCTTGTTCGCGTCGGCCTATCAGCGTTCCGACGAAGACACCGCCATTCGGGAAAATCGCGCCGTGATCATAGCCGTGGGCAGCTATATCTATAAACAGGAGTTGCGCCGCTACCTGCCGCTCGGTTTGGTCTACAGCAAGGAATATCCGGTTTACGCCTACAAACGTATCGACATCCCCCAACACTTCATTGCATCCGCGCTGCTTGCAGCCATCGATGCTTCCTTATTGGGAGAACGCGTGGGTATCGACAAAGAATTAGGCGACGCCGAAAAAGGCAGCGGCTTCAGCTTCATCGATTTGGCGGCCGACCGCGCCGGCACCCGCTTCGGCCAGCTGGCCATCGCCTCGCCGAAACAAGCGCGGGAGTTACAACGCGCGATGTCGGAAGCCAAAGACTACACCGTCATCCTCCCGAACATTAAAGGCCTGCCGGAGCAAATGGACGAACCGACATTCAAGCATCGCTTCGGCGACCCAGCCAGCCCGCTTTACCGAAACATGATTGCCGAAATCGACGATCGGATTGACTCATTGGATTTATATAAAAAACGCTGAACGTACCCGCAATTCGCCTTTCACACGACAGTCTCATAGAGGAAGCGAACAACGCTTGCACCGCCTTGACAACGAAAAACGCTTGCTGAATAGACTTCGATAACAGATGATCGCGCTTTGAATTCCTAACTTCCGAACCGGACCTTACCATGAAACATTTACATTTATTATTTGTTGTCTTAGTCATCACCAGCTACCTGTGGCGCGTATACTTGGCCGAAAAAAAGCCCGCCATGCTGGCGGAAAAATGGATCAAGCTATTGCCTCACGGATTGGCGGCCGGCTTGCTGTTGTCGGGCATCACCCTGGTCTTTCAAGGTAATTGGTCGGAAAATTACGGCTGGATAGTCACTAAAGTCTTTCTGATGTTCGCCTTCATCATTTTCGGCATCTTTAGCCTACGCCAACAAGGCCAACGCCGTTGGATCGCATTTGGCATGGCGCTGTTTTGTTTTGTTTACATCTTACGCATCGCGGTCACCAAACAAGTGTTTTTCATTTAAGCCCGAATCGGTGTCCGCATCCGTCTAAACATGCTGCTTAGGTCACCATGGGGCTGTTTTTTTGATCGTGGCGACCGGCCGGCGTGCGGCCCCGGCCTAAACTCAGCTCGCATTACTTGCTCTGACTGCTTTTCGCCCTGCCCCGCGCATTTGCTCAATTAACAGCCCCGGCTGGCGGCCAACGGACTACAATAGGTTTACCGCCACTCAGTCAGGAGAGGTTATGCCTAACTACACCACGAATGCGATCCGAACGGTCGCCCTGGTCGGCCACGGCGCGGCCGGCAAGACCAGTTTAACCGAATCCTTGTTATTTTCCGCCGGCATCGTCAATAACAAAGGTACGGTCGAAAAAGGCAATACGCTGTGCGACTTCGATCCGCAGGAAAAAACCATAGGCCATTCGCTGCAAAGCGCCGTCGCGCACCTCGAACACGAAAACACCTTGATTCATTTGATTGACACGCCCGGCTATCCGGATTTCGCCGGACAGGCAATTGCCGCTTTGGAAGCCGTCGATACCGCTATCGTCGTCGTGAATGCCCAAACCGGTGTCGAACTGATGACCGAACGCATGCTGCGTTGGGCAAAGGAGCGCAAGCTGTGCACGATGATCGTCATCAACAAAATCGATGCCGATAATTTGGACTTGCCGGGTTTGGTCGAACACATACGATCCGGCTTCAACGGTTTGGTATTGGATCTGCCGGCCGAGGGTTCCAGGGAAGTGGTCGAAGTGATGGAACACGATAGCGGTAGCGTGGATTTCGGTTCGGTCGCTACCGCCCATCGCGAACTGATAGAGCGCATCGTCGAAGAAGACATGGCGCTTCTGGAAAAATATTTGGAAGAAGGCGAAGAACCTAAGCCGTCCGAAATGCATACGCCGTTCGAAAGTGCATTACGGGCCGGTTTTACCCCCATTTTATTCACTTCGGCTAAAACCGGAGCCGGCGTCACCGAACTGCTTCATATCATCGCGAACTTAGCGCCTAATCCCGCCGAAGGCAATCCGCCGCCGTTCTATAGAGCGCTGCCGGACGGCTCCACAGAAACCTTTCAAGCGGTTCCCGATCCTGACAAACACGTACTCGCGCATGTGTTCAAGATCGTCAGCGACCCTTATATGGGTAAAGTCGGCATATTTCGCGTGCACCAAGGCACGATCAAACCGGACGCGCAATTGTTTGTCGGAGACGGCAAACGTCCTTTCAAAACCACTCATTTGTACCGGTTGCAAGGCAAGGATTTTCAAGAAGTGGATGCGTTGATTCCGGGCGATATCGGTGCTGTGGCTAAGATCGACGAAATCGAGTTCGATAGCGTGCTGCACGATTCGCACGACGAAGATTTCATTCATTTAAAACCGATGAAATTTCCGCAAGCCATGGCAGGTTTGTCCTTAGAAACCAAGCGCAAGGGCGACGAACAGCGTTTGTTCGATGTCCTCGACAAACTGGCAATGGAAGACCCGACTTTCATCGTCGAGCGCCGCCCGGCCACCAACGAAACGGTCATCCTGGGCCTGGGCGACGCCCATCTGAACGCCAAGCTGGAAAAGATGGCGAACCAATATAGATTGGAGGTGGAAACCAAGCCGCCTTTGATTCCGTATCGGGAAACGGTCAGCCAGGCGGCGGAGGGCCATCATCGCCACAAGAAACAAACCGGCGGCGCCGGCCAGTTCGGCGAAGTATTCTTACGGGTCGAACCGTTGGAACGCGGCCAAGGCATGGAATTCGTCGACGCGGTCAAAGGCGGCACGATACCCGGCGCGTTCATTCCCGCAGTCGAAAAAGGCGTACGCCAAGCCTTGCAAGATGGAGTTGCCGCCGGTTTTCCGGTGGTCGATTTGCGCGTGACTGTGTATGACGGCAAGACACATTCGGTTGACAGCAAGGAGATTGCTTTCGTTATCGCCGGGCGCAAAGCGGTCATCGCAGCCATCCAAGCTGCAAAGCCCTTAGTGTTGGAACCCATCGTCGATATCGAGATCACCGCGCCTGAAGCGGCTATGGGCGACATCGCCGGCGACCTTTCCGCTAAACGCGGCCATATCACAGGCACCGACGCTAACGGACAAAGCAAGGTCATCGTCAACGGCAAAGTGCCTTTGGCGGAGCTAAACGACTATCAGTCTCGCTTAAACTCACTGACCAGCGGCCGCGGCCATTACACGATGGCGCTAAGCCATTATGCGGCCGTACCGCCTCATGTTCAGCAACAATTGACGGCAGGATTTAAGCTTAAAGAGGAGGATGAATAAGGACTTGGGCTTTTTCATCATGGCAAAAAAAACAACAACCCGCTCCCTCGACCGAACGACTCATCATGTGCGGACGTTATAGCCTGACGGCAACTGCGGAACAGATCGCCGAACATTTTAAATTACAGCGGCAGTTTGTTTTTCAGCCCTCCTTTAACATCGCTCCGGCTCAAAAAATCCTGAATATCGTCGAACTGGAGGATCGATCCCGCAAGGCAATCAACCTGGTTTGGGGATTGGTGCCGTCCTGGGCGAAAGACAGCAAAAACAGTTCGCATTTAATCAATGCGCGCATGGAAACGATTCGGGAAAAACCGTCTTTTCGCTCGGCCTTCAAACAGCGGCGATGCCTGATACCCGCGACAGGTTTCTTCGAATGGGCCAAGTACGAAAAAGGCAAGCAGGCCTTTAACGTTCATCTCCCCGATCATCGGCTGTTTGCTTTCGCGGGACTGTGGGAACAATGGCAGCACGAAACCGAAACCTTGTACTCCTGCACGATCATAACCAAGGCAGCGACCGATTTGATGCAAGCCATACACGACAGAATGCCGGTAATCATCGCGGAACAACATTATCACCAGTGGCTGGATAAGCAGACAGACACCGGCCGGGCCTATGACCTGCTCGACAATCAGGCTTATTCCGAAATGCGGGCGACGCCGGTCAGCAGCTGGGTGAACAACCCACTGCATGATGATGAGCGCTGCATTAAAGCGATTTAGCGCCGTTTAGCTAGATGCTTGCTTTTTCCGGGCATTTTTGATTAACAGCAACGCAACCAACGCCGTCCAACCGGTTTGATGAGAAGCGCCTAAGCCCTGCCCCGTCTCGGCGTGGAAATATTCGTGGAATAGCGGCAACCCCTGCCAGTGCGGATCGTGTTGTAAAGGGCTGTCGATAGGGTATGCCGGAATCAGACCATTGCCGTTACGGCGAAATAAATCGATTAAGCGTTCACCAAGATGAAAGTTGATTTCGTCTAAGGTCAAATCATACGGCGCCAGATTTGGCACCGACACTTTAAAATTATCGCCCAGATAACGATGGAATTTTTCCAATGCTTCGATCAACGAGTAATTTGTCGGAAACCATACCGGTCCGCGCCAGTTTGAATTTCCGCCGAACAAAACGGAATTCGATTCGCCGGGAACATACTCGATCAAGGCCTGGCCTATGCCCGGCAACAAGCCCAAATCGCGCCGTTCGGCATGAACCCGGCTCAGACTGCGAATACCGTAAACCGATAGAAACTCCTGTTCACTGAACACGTGCTTCAAGATACCGGGTAGCATGGTATGGTCCACCAACGATAGAAGATGCTCGCCTTTTTCATTCGTGTGCTCGGGACAGGCGCAAATAGTATGGCCGTCGAACATGCCGCCGCGGTGCTCGTAAATCATTTCGCGAAATCTGGGGACGCGCTCAAGCATCTTGGCATCGACCACTTCGCAGGCAAATAACGGAATGATACCTACCCAGGAAAACACATCGAGTCGGCGACATGCGCCGTCCGCTGTCAAAATCAGATCTTTAAAGAATTGGTCGTCTTCGTCCCATAACGACATGCCATGATCGCCGAAACCGGCAATCGCTCTGCCAATAGCCAGAAACTGGGTATAGCATTGGATAGCGATATCTTCGTAGGCGCGCCCGGCGCTTGCCAATTCCAAGGCCATCATGGTCATATTCAGCGCGAACATCGCCATCCAGCCGGTGGCGTCGGCTTGTTTTAAGCGGTAACCGGGCGGCAGCGGCCTGGACCGATCGTATACCGAAATATTATCCAAGCCCATGAATCCGCCTTCGAATAGGTCGTGATGCTCGCTATCTTTGCGGTTTAACCACCAGGCGTAATTCAGTAACAGCTTATTCAGCACCCGCTGCAAAAAGTCAAAATCGGCTTTCCCGGTTCGCTCTCGTTCTATACGAAATAGCGACAACGCGGCTGCCGCGTGTACCGGCGGGTTGGTATCGGAAAAATCCCATTCATAGGCCGGCAGATGACCATTCGGATGCAAATAGCGTTCGTTCAGCAACAATTCCAGTTGCTGTTTAGCAAAATCCATGTCGACCGCCGACAAGGCAATGGCCTGATAAGCCAAATCCCAGCTGGCAAACCAGGGATACTCCCAACTATCCGGCATGGAAACGATGTCGTGTGCTTTCAGATGGCGCCAATGCCGGTTGCGTATGCCCAACCTTTCCGGCGGCGGCTGAATTTTGTCGCCATCCTGCCAACGCGCCAGGTCGAGTTGATAATATTGTTTGTTCCAAATTAGACCGGCTAAGGCTTGACGTAAAATCCGCCTATCCTGTTCGGGTACCGTGCCAGGCAAAAGACTTCGATAAAACCCGTCGGCCTCCCGCCGTCTTTTTTGCACAACGGCCTCGATTCCGGCCTGCGTCAAGATTGTTTCGTCGTTGGTCAATACCAGGTCGACGACTTCTTCGGCACCCCGTTGTAGGACCATTCTATGCCACGCAGCGCTTTTACTGCCCCGCTTTTGGGGATTAACGGCCGCATGCTCGCCATCAACGACATACCGGTGAAAAGCATCTTTGACGTAGGGAGACTTATTCGGATGCCTCCATAACTTTTCGGTATTGCTGTCATTCTCGGTAAACAATAGTTCGGCGGCTTTGTATCCGTATAAGCGGTATGAGCCCAATTCGGAACAATAGCCCTCGATAGACCAAGCGATACCCTCAGCCGGGTCGCCGACTATCAGTTGCGGTCGCTGCGAACCATAACCCCAATCCCAGCTATTCCGATACCATAGTGTCGGCAGCACATCCAAGCTCGCGCTTTCGGGCCCACGGTTTGCGATACAAATGCGGCATACAATGGTCTCGGGAGAATGTTTGGCATAAACGACATCGATGTCGAAGTAGCGATTTTGCTCAAAAATACCGGTGTCGGTCAGTTGGTACGGCGGCTCATCGCGACTACGTCGGCCATTTTCCAGCACCAGCTGATCGTACGGAAACGGCGACTGCGGGTATTTATAGCGGTAATGTAAGTAGCTGTGGGTAGGCGTGGCGTCCAAGTAAAAGTAGGCTTCCTTGACATCTTCGCCATGATTGCCTTCATGACCCGTTAATCCGAAGGCGCGTTCCTTCAGAATTGGGTCACGACCATTCCAAAACGCCAGCGCGAAACATAAATTCTGATTTGAGTCGCATATGCCGGCTAGGCCGTCTTCGCTCCAGCGATACGCTCTCGAACGTGCGTGCTCATGCGTGAAATGCGCCCAGGCGTTTCCGTCAGCGCTGTAATCCTCGCGGACTGTACCCCAGGCTCTTTCAGAGAGATACGGTCCCCATAAATACCAGTTTTCGCTACCGGTCCGTTGAGCTTTGAGTCGAAAAGGCTCTGCGGCATGGCGGTTGTTTTTCATATTTGCTCGTGGGCCGGGGAAACAAAACTAAGTTCTTACGATTATAAAGAATGTCCCGGCGCCTATCTAACAACCTTATTTCAGAGCCTCTTACAATTTGAATTGATACCTTGCCATTTTGAGATGCTATCCCAGCACATTTCTAACACATTGCCGAGCAAACGCTCTAATTGGCATGCCGAGGTTTATATAATTGTTGAATAATTGATCCACGTCCAGCGGATTAAGATAAACATAAACCCCGCATCCAGTCATCGCAATGAATTCGCGGCTCAATGTTTCGATAAATGCAAACCGTTCTACATACATTTCATTGATTTCATTGAAGGTTTCCATGACGCTCACCCTTCTGTTGATTAAACTCATTAGCTAAACAGCATAAGGCGCGCCATGTTTTTATTAAATTTTGAAATCAATCACATAAATAAAGCGATAAATCATATAAGGGGAAACACCAAAAATTTCGCCTTGAAATTAGTCAAATCTGACACTCGACGTGACAGTTCTGACAGACCGGCGGCATCGATATTTCACCAAATATGATTAATTACAATGACTTATTCCTAACTTTTTGTGCTGAACCTGTAATTAGCAAAGCCAATAAGGCTGCCCACAACAATCCGGGCATCAAGCTGAAATGACGTTGATAAAATGTCGCTTGCGGATTAGCTTGGTAGTCGACTTCATATATCCCGGCCCAACTGGCATCCATAGGCGACAAACCCAAAACATCGCCGTTCGCCAATGACACAGTTGAAATGCCGGTATTAGTAACCCGGAGGACCGGGCGTCTGAATTCTATGCCTCTAGCCAAGGTCATATACATGTGCTGATAAGGCTCTTGCCAAGTTCCGTACCAGGAGTCGTTGGTCACATTGACGAAAAATTGCGCGCCCAGGTCGGCCAATCCTTTGGAAAACTCCGGAAACAAGCTTTCATAACAAACCTGGGGGCCCACCGCATAACCGTTGAAGCGCAATAATACCGTCGGTCCCGGTCCGCGACCAAAGTTTCCGACCATAGGCAGCCAAGTCCTCAGCCAAGGAAAAGTCTGTTCTCCGGGTATGTATTCGCCCAACGCTAACAGAATGGTTTTGCTGTAATGCGGCTCGGTAACGTTTCCGTGTTTATCGATTGCAAACACCGAATTCGTAATCAGTCCGGATTGTTGATCCTTACCGTAGGCGCCGGTAATAAGCGCCACTTGCCGAGTCTGTAAAAACTCCTCCACCAATTCGGCATAAACCGATTGATTGTAGATCCCTCCTAGCAACGACGGAAACGCCGTCTCCGACCACAGGACAAAATCGATGTTTGAATCGTGCGCCAAACCTTCGTCGGTGACGTGTAGATATTTTTTTAATATCTCGGCTCTGAAACCTTTGCCGTGTTCCATTGCCTGCTTTTCGAAATTTCCAACGTTGGCTTGAACCAGCAATGTTTTCAAAGACGCATCGGGTTCCGGCAATCGATTTTTTAGCCAAATACCGCCGGCGTTCAGCCCCAAAAACGCCAATATAATCGCAACAAAACCTAATTTACCTGACTTGTATGATCTCTCTCGCCAAGCCCATAACACAACTAGATTCGCCAATATGGTCAACATGCTGAGCCCGGTGAATCCGACGATTTCTGCCCATTGATAAATCGGTATATTTGCTCCATACCAGCTGTAGCCGAAATTCCATTTGAATAACATCGGCACATAGCGCTCGGCTAAGGCGGTAAAAACGGCCATCAGCCCAAATGAAATAGCTGGCGAGCAGTTAAGGAATTTACGACTCCAGAACCACAATATGCCGGCCACCGGTACGAATAAGTGCCCAAACAGAGCAAACAATACCATCCCTATGCCCGCTAGCAGCCAATTGACCATCGCGAATTCGTGGAGGGTGTAAGTAACCCAATTGAACCCGATCAAGGTATAAATAAAACTGGTCAACAGGCCGCTTAACACAATATGACTCAGCTTATTTTGTTGCTGCCAGAACAGCCATAACGGCACAAAACAGAACAGCGATGCCCATGGCGGAAATGGTATATAACTGGTGCCTATGCATATGCCGGATAATATCGGCAATGACCATTGGCTATTTACACCCAAGCGTTGATTACGCATTTCCAAACGTCGTCCCTATCTATTCAAAACCCGGCATTGTAACCTAATGCTTGTCTACAACAATCGTCCGTGCCTTTTACCAAGCGTTATTTGTATTTTCGGGTACGGACTAGGACATGGTCTAACTGCCAATATACGGACATTGGTGTTCAAGACAGAATCATTAGCTGGCATTGTTCGCTCAGCGGGATTATCCTGCTACTCGGCAACGCAAAAGTTGCTATCAAAAGACGACTCCTCAACGTCGTCGTTTTACGGCTTACTCAAGAGGAAAACCCAATGTCACAATTATTAGAAAAAAACCAGGAAGCACCGTTTTTCCGTTCGGTTAATCAAAATAATCAAATGATTTATTTGTCCGATTACAAGGGCGAGAAAAATATTGTGCTGTATTTTTACCCTAAGGACGACACCCCAGGCTGCACGATCGAAGCTAACGATTTCACTTCGCTCGCCGATCAATTTGCCGAATTAGATACTGCTGTTATTGGTGTCAGCAAAGACGATTGTGCCAGCCACCGTGACTTCATCAGCAAATACGGCCTAAATGTTCAGTTGTTAGCCGACACTTCCGGCGATTTGTGCGACCGGTACGGCGTCTGGCAGGAAGTTGAAAAAGAAGGCGTCAAAAAATGGAAAATAGTCCGTTCGACCTTCATTATCGGCAAGGACGGCAAGTTGATCGAGGCCATGTACGGCGTTAATCACGAAGGTCATGCCCAAGCCGTGTTGGACATGGTCAAAGCCATGAACAGCTGACGCATAACGGGCTGGGCGGTATCTGATTTTGCCGCTTCAGCCCGCCTTCTAAGCCATTAACTTTCTCTCACCAGCCGCTGAACGACTAGACTCCCGACCATATCCCCTTCGACATTGACCATGGTGCGGAACGTATCGAGTAGCCGGTCGATAGGCAATAGTATCGCTATTGCTTCAGCCGGCAAGCCCACCGACTGCAACACCATCACCATGGTCACCATACCGGCACTCGGAATGCCGGGAGCACCGATCGCCGCCAGCATCGTGGTAAAAAATACGATTAATTGCTGGGCTAAAGTCAGATCGATACCCGCCAGATTAGCCACAAACAGCGCGGCAGAAGCTTCGTACAAGGCCGTGCCGTCCATATTGGCCGTGGCTCCCAGTGGGATCACGAAACCGGCAATACTGGGCCTCACGTGTAAGTGCTGCTCAACACAACGCAAAGTGACCGGTAAAGTTGCCGAGCTGGAACTGGTCGCGAAGGCCGTCAATAAAGCCTCGCGGCCGCCTAGAAAAAACTTAAACGGTGAGGTTTTTGCGACTAGCGCCAATAACAGCGGCAAGGTGACCAAACCATGAAACAAAATGGCGCCTAATACGACAACGACAAACTGCGCTAAAGTACCCAACACTTCCAGGTTTTGCGTCGCGAGCAATTGCGCCAACAACGCCAGGATTCCAAACGGCGCCAAACGCATAATCCAACCCACCATGCGTAACATTAACTCTAAACCTTCCTGCATCAGCTGCAAAATGTTGCGATAGCGCTCCCCTCCGATGACTAGGGCAATCCCCAGCAGCAACGCAAACATCACAATCGCCAAGACATTACCGTCAGCCAAGGCGGCGAAGGGATTAACGAACAAGCCATGCAGGAAATTAGCGAAAAACTCGGCAAAACTCATCTGTTTAGCCGCGATTTCTTGATCGACATCCGGAAACAAATTCAAGCTTAATCCCTTACCTGGGTGAAACCAATTGCTGGCCAACAGCGCCACAAAAACCGCCATGGCCATCGTTAACACAAAAAATACTAGCGTCGATATCCATACCCGGTGCAATTGACTGTGCTGCCGCAAATTCGCCACCCCCGCCGCAATTGAGGTAAAAACCAAAGGCACCAGCACCATTTTCAACAAATCGATAAATAAAGTACCAACCAAATTGCATAAATAAAGGCTTTGCTTGATGCCGGCGCTTTCCGTTCCTAAGCGCGCGCACAGCAAACCAAAGCCAATACCTAGTCCGGCACCGAGAAAAATCTGTGTATTTAAAGATAGACGCACCACTCCCCCTTAAATCGGTTTGAGACCGACTTGATTAGCAGATTTACATGATACCCGCTCAACCGAAAACGGGTAACATTGCACCTTATGACGAACATAGATTCCAATAAAGACTTCTGCATCTGCGGCTCCGGCCTAATCCGTACCGATTGCTGTGCGCGCTATCATGCAGACGAGACGCCTATCACGGCCGAACAACTGATGCGCTCCCGTTTTACCGCATATGCCGATAGAAATGCCGATTATTTGTTGTCTACTTGGGATTCGGCAAAACGCCCAACCAAGCTAGACTTCTCCAAGGAAACCGCCGAATGGCAGAGGCTGGAAGTCATAAACGTAAAAAAGGGCGGCGCGAACGACAGCAAAGGACTGGTTGAATTTAAAGCCTACTTCAAGCAAGACGGCGAAGACTATTACATGCACGAAATCAGCCGCTTCGTGAAACAAGGGCAACGATGGCTGTATTTAGACGGTGTCGTCAAAGCCACCGGAAAAGCCTCAACCACATCACATACAGGACGTAACGCCTTATGTTCTTGCGGAAGCGGCAAAAAATTCAAGCGTTGTTGCGGGCGCTAAACCGTGGAGCGTACCATACCGAACTAACGGTCTCGGTTTAGAGTTCCTTCAGAACTTGCAATACTTCGTCGACATGG
Organism: Methylomonas sp. MgM2; assembly: GCF_054172045.1. Classification (NCBI taxonomy): domain Bacteria; kingdom Pseudomonadati; phylum Pseudomonadota; class Gammaproteobacteria; order Methylococcales; family Methylococcaceae; genus Methylomonas; species Methylomonas sp. MgM2. The sequence goes on from NZ_JBSYXO010000015.1 coordinate 18,963, forward strand.
TTTTTTACCTTGACTTTTCGCCATTCGTGAACCAATACGCCGTTTTCGTCGATTAAAAACGTACTACGTTCAATACCACGTACTTGCTTACCGTACATGTTTTTCATTTTGATCACGTCGAACAACTGACAAAGCTTTTCTTCTTGGTCGGAAATCAGATCGAACGGAAAATTCTGCTTACATTTAAAACCTTCGTGCACCTTAACGCTATCGCGCGACACCCCCACGATCGCTGTATTCAACGCATCGAATGCTTGTATCTGATCGCGAAAGGCCAGACCTTCTTGAGTACATCCCGGCGTATTATCCTTGGGGTAAAAATACAAGATCACTTTCTTACCTTTGAAATCGGCGAGAGATAAGGTTTTCTCCCCGGTTGCCGGTAATTGAAATTCGGGAACGGTGTTTCCAAGCATTATCGTTGTCATAGGGTCAGCGTTTTATAGGTTCCAAAATGGCATCGATATTCATACTATCGCAAAAGTCTAAAAACTCCTCGCGTAGCGACAAAATACGAACATCGGGGGGTACTAAAAGTGTAAAACGGGTGGAAAAGATCTGGTTACTAAACAGTACCGCCGGATGTAAATTAGCGTTGATTTCGCTAATCAAAACGCCCCGTTCCAATAAAAAAGATGTCACCGCTAATAGTAAATCTTTGTTTTCGGTGGAAATGGTTTCCAACGTGTACGGAACGCCTTCGCCGGCACTCGCCACATTCTCCGACTCGGTCGGGCGTAAAAACGTAATCTGTACCTCAAAACGATTGCGCAGGGCCTCCAATAGGTTTTCCAGCTTAGCCAGATGATTCCAATTGCCGTCAATCAATACGAAAACAGAGGTTAGTTCGGTCAGATTCGAGGCGCAAAAGTCCAAAATAGTACACCGACAGACGTTGATCGCCGATAACAATTCAGCAACAACCCCATCCGATTTGCCTCCCAAAACTGTAATCGCAAGCTGCATAAAATTTGCTCCCAAATTCCAAGCAAAAGTGTAGCATTGATTAAAAAAACAAACCTATTAGTAAAACTACAGTTTATGCGCCACATAAAATTCATTTATCACCATACACCGCAAAACAAGTCGATTAGAGACGGATTAATACGCCTAATATCGCTGTAGAAATAAAACCGCCGTTCGCTAAAGGTGTTTTTACGCTCATGGGTTTGACGCATCGAATTTTGATAAGCACCTATCAAGCTTGAACTTATTAACTGTAGAAACCTTTTCAAAGCTTTTACAGGTTGACTTTTAGGAAAAAATCCTTCAATTTACGCAACTGGTTTGGCTATCCAACTGTGCTCGGCGCCTGCCGGTAGCCCACAAGACAGTCATCCAAATTAAGCTTTAAAACTAATATTAGTCTTAACATACAAAAACGTATTCTGTCTTATCAGCAGATTACCGGGAGGAAACATATGAAGCCTGTAAAAAACTGGCTACTTGCTTCGACTATAGCGACTATTCTTGCTGCACCAACTGTATCAACTGCGAACAGCGACCTGGAAAAACTGACTCAAGACCCTGCAAACTGGGCATCTTGGGGTGGTGACTATGCCGGTACTCGCTACAGCAAACTGTCTCAAATCAACACTCAAAACGTTAAAAACCTGCAACCGGCATGGACTTTCTCGACCGGCGTTCTGCGTGGTCACGAAGGTGGACCTCTGGTTGTCAACGGTGTGTTGTATGTCCATACTCCTTTCCCGAACACCGTTTACGCGATTGATCAAAAAACTCAATCAGTGATCTGGGAATTCACCCCAACCATGGACGCCGACGTCACCATCCCCGTCATGTGCTGCGACACCGTTAACCGCGGTCTGGCTTACGGCGATGGCAAAATCTTCTTGCAACAATCCGATACCGTATTGACCGCTTTGGACGCCAAAACCGGTAAACGCGTATGGAGCGTGCAAAACGGCGACCCTAAATTGGGCATGACTAACACCAACGCGCCACTGGTTGTTAAGGACAAAGTCATCACCGGTATTTCCGGCGGCGAGTTCGGCGTACGCGGTTTCCTGGCGGCTTACAACATCCGCACCGGTCATCTGGAGTGGAAAGGTTATAGCATGGGTCCGGACAAAGACACGCTAATCAAACCGGGTAAAACCACCACATGGAAAGACGGTAAGGTGACACCTTTGGAAGCGGAATCCAGCTTGGCTTCATGGCAAGGCGACCAATGGAAAATCGGCGGCGGCACCACCTGGGGCTGGTATTCTTACGATCCTAAACTGAACCTGGTCTATTACGGTTCAGGCAACCCATCTACCTGGAACCCGGTACAACGTCCTGGCGACAACAAATGGTCCATGTCTTTGTGGGCTCGCGATGCCGACACCGGCGAAGTTAAATGGGTTTACCAAATGACGCCGCACGACGAGTGGGACTACGACGGCATCAACGAGACCGTTCTGGTCGACCAAGAAGTCAAAGGCAAAATGCACAAAACCATCGTGCATTTCGACCGTAACGGCGTAGGCTACACTCTGGACCGCGAAACCGGCGAATTACTGGTCGCAGAAACTTTCGACAAGTCCGTCAACTGGCTGACCCACGTCGACATGAAAACCGGCCGTCCGCAAGTCGTACCCGAGTACTCAACCGAGCACAATGGTGAAGACGTCAACACCATCGGTACCTGTCCCGCTGCTTTGGGTGCAAAAAACCAACAGCCGGTTTCATACTCTCCACAAACCGGCCTGTTCTACATCTCAGGCAACCACTTGTGCATGGAGTACGAACCGTTCGAAGTTAGCTACACCGCAGGCCAACCCTACGTGGGCGCGACTCTGAACATGATGCCGGCCGGCGCCGACGTCATGACCGGTAAAAAAGACGGTACCAACAACCTGGGCCAATTCACCGCTTGGGACGCCAAAACCGGTAAAATCGTCTGGTCTAATAAAGAGCAATTCTCCGTATGGTCCGGCTCGGTTGCCACCGCCGGCGGCGTCGTATTCTACGGTACATTGGAAGGCTATCTGAAAGCGGTTGATGCTAAAACCGGTAAAGAATTGTACAAATTCAAAACCCCATCCGGCATCATCGGCAACGTCAACACCTGGGAATTTAACGGCAAACAATACGTTGGCGTTCTATCAGGTATCGGCGGCTGGGCCGGTATCGGTATCGCTGCCGGTCTGGATACGGGCGAAGACTCATCCAACACCGAAGGCTTGGGCGCTGTAGGTGCTTACCGAAGCTTGAACTCCTACACCAAACTGGGTGGTACACTGACCGTGTTCGCTCTGCCGGACTAATATCCAGTTTTATAGCTGGATTTATGTCGCGAGGCCTTGGTCGAGCAATCGGCCAAGGCTTTTTTATGTAACAAAGCCCGAGGAATTTGCGATGAACACGCTGTTGACCACCACCAAAGCCTTGTTAATTGCCGGACTAGCTATTTCAAGCTTTACGACAAAGGCCGAAGACAAATTCAGAGTCTGCGCCGACCCTCTAAATCCGCCATATTCCAGCAAAGACTTGAGCGGATATGAAAATAAAATTGCCGCTTTATTTGCCAAACAATTAGGCCTAGAGGTCGAGTACACTTGGTTGCCGGCTCGGATCGGCTTTATCCGCAACACGCTAAAAGCGGAAAACGACGACGGTGAAGGATACAAATGCGACGTCGTCATAGGCGTTCCGGCAGGTTACGATCTGGTTGAAACAACCAAGCCTTATTATCATTCGACTTATGTATTATTGATCGCCAAAGGCCGGGGTTGGGACGACATTACGGAGGCTTCTCAGTTAGCCATGCTACCGCTGACAAGACAAGAATCGCTAAAAATCGCTATGTTCGACCGCGGCCCCGGCACGGCTTGGCTACAGAAGAACGGATTACTGGATCAAGGCATCCCGTACCAAAGCATGAGCGGAGATAGCGAGCATAACGTCGCCATGCAAATAGACAAAGACTTACGCAACGGCGTAATCGATATGGTGATTTTGTGGGGTCCGATGGCCGCATATGTGCAATCGCAAAACCCGCCAGGCAGCTTCATCGCCATACCGATGCAGTCTTCGCCCGGCATGAAATTCGACTTCTCCATTGCTATGGGCGTTCGCCACGGCGATGACGCTCGCAAAAAACAATTGAACGAGCTGATTGATAAAAACATGCAAGAAATTCAAAGCATCATTGGCAGCTATCGTATCCCTTTATTACCGATTCCGCCTCAGCCGGCAGAAAAGGATGACGATGATTAATTAACACTCGACATTAAAGATACCGGCCGAACATGCCGACAAAATGCGCAAACCGTCCGGCATGTTCTTCGGTCAGCTGAGACCAATCAAAACGCCAGCGCCAATTCCCTTGAGTCGTGCCTGGGGTATTCATCCTATGTTCGGACCCCAACCGCAAGATGTCTTGCATCGGAATCACCGCCAGATTGGCCGCCGATCCCAATACAGCATGCACCAACGCATCGGGCATAGGCAAACTCGACCATCCTAAATAATCATAAACACGTTGCTTCTCGGGATCGCTTAAACTTTCAAACCAGCCTAGCGTTGTATCATTATCATGAGTTCCCGTATAGGCAATGCAATTATGGTCAAAATTCATTGGCAAATACGGATTGTCGGGGTTCCCGTCAAAGGCAAACTGAAGAATTTTCATTCCGGGCAAACCGAAATCGTCGCGCAACGCTTCGACTTCCTCAGTAATAATCCCTAAGTCTTCGGCGACTAATGCTAAACCGGGAAATTCAGTTTCGATCGCTTTTAACAACTCATTGCCCGGCGCTTTTGCCCATCTACCATTAATTGCCGTTTCTTCATTTGCCGGAATTTCCCAGGCGGCCTCCAATCCGCGGAAATGGTCGATACGTAAAATATCGAACATTTCATACTGGCTTTTGATGCGATCAAGCCACCAGCGATAATTTGTTTTACGCAAGTATTCCCAATCGTAATGCGGATTTCCCCACCGTTGACCGAATTCGGAAAAATAATCCGGAGGCACGCCTGCTACCACTTCCATCTCCCCGGCTTTATCCAGTTTGAATACGTCCCGATTAGCCCATACGTCCACACTGTCGTATGACACAAAGATGGGAATATCACCGAATAACAATACACCCTTCTGTGCTGCGTAAGCCTTTAATTCATGCCATTGTTTAAAGAAGACATATTGTTCAAATTTAATTCCGGTTATGACTTCCTTCAATAGCTCCCTGGATTCTCTTAACGCTACCGGCTGCCGTTGTTTCAGCGCATCCGGCCACTGATTCCAACATTTTTGTCCGAATACGTTACGTAAGGCAATAAATAATGCAAAATCCTCCAGCCAAGCCGTGTGAATCTGGCAAAATTTCTTGAAATCTTGTTGGTCGGCTTTATCCGCTTTCTCTTGAAAGCCATAAAAGGCCTTGTTGACGACGCAACTTTTCCAAAACACATGCCCACGATTACAGTCGATGCACTGCTCGTCTTCCGTCACCCAACCTTTTTGATAAAGCCAGTCGATATTGATAAATGCAGGATTTCCCGCATGGGCCGAAAGGCATTGATAAGGAGAGCCATCCCCGTGAGGCATGCCCAAAGGCAATGTTTGCCAAACGGTTGCACCAACATCATTGAGAAAATTGACAAAATTGAATGCCTCTTGTCCCATATCGCCAATTTCATACTTACCGGGCAACGAACTGATGTGTAGTAATACCCCGGCACGACGACTATTTAAGAGATCACTCATATTATTTCTGTATCAAATTAAATTAATTAGCTCGCCGCATCGCTCCGCTCATTGCCGATGGGCGCTCCTCGAGTAAACGAAAAGCCGAACAACGGCGCATTTTTATCCAGAGCCGGATAGCAGCGTTAGGTGGTTAGCTTGACTAATACTCCCTTCCGAGGATAGTCGATACTCATGTTCATCCGATATGTCCGCCCCCGCTAAGGCCGCCAAAAGGAACGTAGATCGCGATAAGTTTCAACACCTCCCTTGATTTGATTCGCATAATTTTCGACCCATTCGAGAGAAGTATCGGCGCAAAACTCAGCACGACTCTCGATCTCGGTAAGGCTTCCAATACCATATTAACGCAGTTTTAAGCGCATGCAGATAAGCCCATGGATACTTAAAAAACAGTTATCTTGCTTAGCGCTATATACGGTCTGGTGCATCAACGCCTGCTTCGAGGTCTCATCTGACATAGTGCCGTCTTTGACCCAACATTTCCGGAGTCACAAGAACAACCCCGCCTTCACTGACATAAAAGCGTTTTTCGTCCTCCGCTCTATCCTCCCCGATCACGGTTCCTTCGGGAATTTGGCAGGCCTTCTCGATGATGGCTTTAGTAATACGACAATGACGAGCAATGTTCACTTCAGGCAAAATGACTGAGTCGTTCACTTCCGTATAGGAGTTGACCCTAACCTGCGAAAATAATAACGAGTGACGCACAGTCGATCCGGAGATTACGCAACCGCCCGAAACCATGGAATCGATTGCCTGACCGCGCCTATCGTCGTCGTCGAACACAAACTTGGCCGGCGGTGTTTGACTCTGATAGGTCCAGATCGGCCAGGTGTTATCGTATAAATTCAGATCGGGCTTGACGCCGATCAATTCCATATTGGCCGCCCAATAAGCGTCGATAGTCCCAACATCGCGCCAGTAACTTTGTTGTCCGCTTTGCAAATCCAAGAACGGGTATGCATTAACACGATATTTATCGATGACCGCGGGGATGATGTCCTTACCAAAATCGCGATGAGAGCCTTTGGTATCCGCATCTTTGATCAGTTGCTCCCACAAGAATCCGGCGTTGAATACATATATACCCATGGAAGCCAGCGCAGTATTATCCCTGCCCGGCATCAGCGGCGGATTTTCCGGTTTTTCGACGAAAGCCCTAACCCGCCTTTCTTCATCGACATCCATCACCCCAAACGCTTTAGCGTCTTCCAACGGCACTTCTATGCAACCGATCGTCAAATCGGCTTTGTTGGCGACATGATCCGCCAACATCGCCGAATAATCCATTTTATAGATATGATCGCCCGCCAGCACCAACACGAATTCCGGATTGCGCGCGCGCAAAATATCGATGTTCTGAAAAACGGCATCGGCCGTCCCTTGGTACCAGTCATGTTCGGCATGACGCTGCTGAGCCGGCATCAAATCCACATACTCTCCGAACTCACCTCTTAAAAACCCCCAACCTTGCTGAATATGCCGAATCAGGGAGTCGGCTTTGTATTGAGTCAAAATCCCGATCTTACGAATGTCGGAGTTGATGCAGTTCGACAATGGAAAATCGATAATACGAAATTTGCCGCCAAAAGGTACCGCCGGCTTCGCGCGCCAGTCGGTCATCTGCTTAAGCCTGGAACCTCGCCCGCCGGCCAATATTAAGGCAATGGTGTTTTTTGTTAGTTCGCTGATTCGTCTTTGCGACTGCTGAAAATTGGCGACTGTCATTGTTTTTTATCTCCAAATTAAACTTTTTTCACTGCCGAAGACTGAATAGGACAAACTGGGTCGGCAGATTTGTTTTGACTTCTACTTGCCGGGTGAGGCCATTATCGTTACTCTTCACGCAAAAGTAAAAATTCAAATGACTTTGATGCCGGAAAACTATCGTCCTTGAAAATTACTAGCGAATAAAAACAATCCAACTATAACTGAGGCGTTGCAAAATGAACAAGCCAAGCAAACAAAACACGCTTGATTCTAACCTGATAAGAATTATCGAAGCCAAACATCACGACCCGTTTTCCGTATTAGGCCGCCATACGGTTGACGGCAAAACCGTCATTAGAGCATTCTTGCCTTACGCAGAAACCGTACGCATCGGTAAAAAAGGCCCGCTAATGCAACGTATTCCGGGTACGGACTTTTTCGAATTTTATCCGACAGACGATGACGCAACGGAGCATTATTCCTTAGCCTGGACCGACAAGGACGGGCACGAGCATCTTGACTGCGACCCATACACTTTCTTGCCGGTGTTACCCGAATTCGATCAACATTTGTTCGGCGAAGGCAGACATTGGCATATTTACCAAAAACTGGGCTCTCATTTAAAAACCATAGACAGCATCGATGGCGTTTACTTTGCCGTTTGGGCGCCGAATGCTGAGCGCGTTAGCGTGATCGGCGACTTCAATCGTTGGGACGGACGCTGCCATCCGATGCGCAACTTGGGTGGCTGCGGCATTTGGGAAATCTTTATTCCCGGCTTGAAAGAGGGTTGTCTATACAAATTCGAAATAAGGAACACCCACTCCGGACAGATTTTCGTAAAAACCGACCCTTACGGACAGCAATTTGAAGTTCGCCCTCAAACTGCTGCGATCGTGACCCAAGAAAACAATTACGTCTGGAACGACACGGAATGGATGGAACGCCGCCCCCGTCATGATTGGTTGCATCAACCGATGTCGATATACGAAGTTCATCTTGGGTCCTGGCATCGCGATAGCCGCGGCAATTTTTTGAATTACCGCGAACTGGCGGTTCAGTTAGTCGATTATGTGAAAGAGATGGGCTTTACCCATATCGAGCTTTTACCGATTACCGAACATCCACTGGATTTGTCTTGGGGTTATCAGACGACAGGCTACTTCGCCCCCACCAGCCGATTCGGCACGCCGGACGATTTCCGATTCTTCGTCGATCTTTGCCATCAGAACAATATCGGCATCATACTCGACTGGGTACCCGCCCACTTTCCGAAGGATAATTTCGCGCTGGGCCGCTTCGACGGCACCCCTCTGTACGAACACGAAGACCCGCGGAAAGGCGAACATCGGGACTGGGGCACTTTGATCTATAACTACAGCCGTAACGAAGTGAAAAACTTTCTGCTGTCCAGCGCGTTCTTCTGGCTGGAAGAATTCCATCTCGATGGTCTCAGAGTCGATGCGGTCGCATCGATGCTGTACTTGGATTATTCGCGCGACGCGAACGAGTGGATCCCGAACATGTACGGCGGCAACGAAAACCTGGAAGCCATCGACTTCCTGCGCCACATGAACGCCGTCACGCACGAACAGCATCCCGGCACTATCATCATGGCGGAAGAGTCTACCTCCTGGCCGCAGGTTACCCGTCCGACTTGGACCGGCGGCTTGGGTTTCTCGATGAAGTGGAATATGGGGTGGATGCACGACATACTCCATTACATGCAGGAACAACCGATACACCGTTCCTATCATCATGATTCACTCACGTTCGGCTTGCTGTACGCTTTTACCGAAAATTTTGTTTTGCCGTTCTCGCATGACGAGGTCGTGCACGGCAAGCAATCGATGCTGAACAAGATGCCGGGCGACGAATGGCAACGTTTCGCCAATCTAAGGCTGCTCTACACCATGATGTTTACCTACCCCGGCAAAAAATTGTTGTTCATGGGCTGCGAATTCGGTCAAGGTACCGAATGGAGTGTAAACCGCGACTTGGATTGGTATGTGTTGGATTACGCTCACCACCGCGGCGTACAAACTCTGGTGAAAGATCTGAACAAACTCTACCAAACGCATTCAGCACTGTATAAATTCGATTTCGATCACCACGGCTTCGAATGGATAGACTGCCACGACTATCAGCAGTCCATCATCAGCTATCGCCGCAAATCCGCGAACGAAGAGCTGATAGTCATATTGAATTTTACCCCGGTAGTGCGCGAAAACTACCGTATCGGCGTACCTCGGGAAGGGGAATACCAAGAAATCTTGAATTCCGATTCAGCCTATTACGACGGTAGCAACGTAGGCAACAGTTCGATCCATTCCGAGCCTCAGCCTTGGATGAATTTGAATCATTCCATTACCTTAACCCTGCCGCCATTGGCCGGGATAATCTTAAAAAATGTAAAGAATGAATCATGAAAAAAATATTATTCGCCAGTAGCGAGACCCACCCCTTGATCAAAACCGGCGGTTTAGCGGACGTCGCCGGCAGCTTACCGCTGGCTCTGACGAAATTGCGTCAAGACGTAAGAATCATCATGCCCAATTATCAGGCCATCAAAAATTGCGAGACCGGCCGTTATCTATGTACGGTGCGTGTCAACAACTGCGATGTCAATCTGTTGGAAACCCATTTGCCCAACAGCGATGTCGTCGTTTGGCTGGTCGATTATCCGCCGTTCTTCGACCATCCGGGCAACCCTTATACCGATGACAACGGCAACCCCTGGCCTGATATCGGTGACCGGTTTGCGCTGTTTTGCCGCATCGTTGCCGAAGTTGCGATGGACAGGGCTTATTTGGACTGGAAACCCGACGTGGTGCATTGCAATGATTGGCAAACAGGCCTGGTGCCCGCTTTGCTCTCTTTGGAAGAGCAAAGACCGGCGACCGTGTTCACCATTCATAATATGGCCTATCAAGGCGTTTTTCCGGCCAACGCCTTTACCTTGTTAAATCTTCCCGGCCAGCTCTGGCATCCGGATGGCCTGGAATACCACGGCATGCTTTCCTTCATCAAGGGCGGCTTAAGCTATTCCGACCGGATCACGACGGTCAGTCCGACTTATGCTCAGGAAATCCAAACGCCTGAGTTTGGTTACGGACTTGAAGGTTTGTTGGCGCACCGCCAAAGCATATTGTCGGGCATCATCAACGGGATCGATACCAATGTATGGAATCCGGAAACGGATCAGCAAATCGCACAAAATTACGATGCGAACAGTCTTATCAAAAAGCCCAAAAATAAAACAGCCTTGCAAAGGCGGTTAGGTTTACCGGTAGACCCCGATCTTCCCCTTTTCGGTTTGATCGGCCGTCTGGTTGATCAGAAAGGCATAGACCTAGTGTTGAATTGTTTAAAAGATATGACTGCGTTACCCTTGCAATTCGCTTTATTGGGCAGCGGCGATAAAAGCATACAAGTCCGTTTACAGGATTTTGCCCGTCTATACCCGGAAAAAGTATCGATCAACATCGGCTACGATGAAAAGTTAGCCCATCAAATCGAAGCAGGCTCGGACATGTTCTTAATGCCTTCACGTTTTGAGCCTTGCGGCTTGAATCAAATGTATAGTCAACGTTACGGAACCTTGCCTATCGCCAGAAAAACCGGCGGCTTGGCGGATACGGTCGTGGACGCCTTGCCGGAAACCATCAAGAACGGAACGGCTACAGGCTTTGCATTCAAGGACGCCAGTCCCGGCGCACTAATGGAAACGATCAAACGCGGCCTGGTGCTGCACGCCAATCGTCCGCTATGGGAGCAGCTGCAACGCAATGCGATGAGCAAGGACTTTTCCTGGGAAAACAGCGCCAAACAATATATGGCGTTATACCGTGAAATCTGATCGCGCCTCAAATCATGCCTCGACTCGATCCGGCCGGGGTGATCCGACACGCCGGCTTGAAAAAGGGTCGGCTCTACCGCATCGGCAAAAAAGGCCTAGCCGTATCACATACAGGGCGATTAGTCGCTTGCTTGCCGGATTAACTGCCGGTTGCGGTCTGATGTTGTTTCAGAACCTAGCGGTTGCCGACAGCATGGTCACGGAAATAATCGCTCTGCAAAACAGGCCCGTCGCGGAAATTCAGCCTTTGTTGGCTCCATTATTGGATGCGAACGAAGTCGCCACCGGCGACGGCTTCAACTTAATCGTCAAAGCCAGTCCCGAACGTTTGGAAGAAATTCGAAAATTGATCGACCGGCTAGACACTCGTCCACATAATTTATTGATTTCGGTACTGCAAACCAGCAATCAAACCGCCGACCAACTTAATGCCGAAGCGGCTATTGCCGCCTCGCCTTCCACGATTCGAATGCATGGCATGGCCGCAGATACTAGAGAGTTCGCCAGCCAACGCACCGCGCAACAACTGCGCACATTGGAAGGACAACCCGCGCATATACAAGTCGGCCAGGTCAGACCGGTACAAAACTACCATTACGGTTATCTGTATCCCGGCGTCGGGTATAACACTCAATTTCAAGAAGCCGGCACCGGCTTCGCCGTCGTCCCGCATTTGCAAGGGTCCGATCAGGTCACGATCGATATCGCACCTTGGTCCGACCGCTTTTTAAGCAATAATTGGATCTCGACCCAAAGCATGCAGACCACGGTGCGGACTCATTTGGGTCAGTGGGTCGAAATAGGAGGCGTCGGCGGGCAAACGCAAACCGAAAACCATGGCTTCAATTATTCGACGCAAAAAAGTCAACTGAAAATTCTCATCAAAGTGGATTTGGCGGACTAAACTATTTGCCGATCTAAATATACATTTCCGATAAGGGAACGACACCCATGACCTCGATCACCGACACAGACTTGTTCCAACCGGTAACGATAGGCGCTTGGCAACTGGCCAACCGTATTGTCATGGCGCCATTGACACGCTGCCGCGTCAAACACGACGGCATTCCGGGTCCGTTGCAAGCGGAATATTACGGTCAGCGGGCTAGCGCCGGATTGATCATTAGCGAGGCAACCAATATTTCGCCGCAAGCGCGCGGTTATGCCTTTACTCCGGGCATCTACACCGACGCGCAAGTCGATGGATGGCAAATGGTGACCAAGGCGGTGCACGCCAAACACGGCAAGATCATCTGCCAGCTATGGCATACCGGCCGTTATTCGCATCCGTCGCTGCAACCCGATGGGGAAATTCCGGCTGCCCCTTCGGCGATCGCCGCAGAAGGTGAGACGATCACCGAACTGGGTATGCAGATGGTGTTAACGCCACGCGCGCTCGAAACCGAGGAAATTCCCGGCATCATCGATCAATACCGCCATGCCGCGCACTGCGCCAAACTAGCGGGATTCGACGGCGTGGAAATCCATTCGGCCAATTGCTATTTGTTGGAACAATTCATCCGCGATAGCACCAATCATCGTACGGACCAATACGGCGGCAGCATCGAGAATCGCACCCGACTGGTATTGGAAGTCGTCCGCAGCGTCGCTGAGGTCTGGGGTGACGGCAGCCGAGTCGGCATACGTCTTTCCCCGGTTACGCCGGCCGCCGGCAATACACCTTTGGACAGCACGGTGATGGCAACCTACGGCTACCTGATCGAACAGCTCAATCAATTTAAGCTAGCCTACCTGCATTTCATCGAAGGATCGACTCGGGTGTCCCGCTTTGTTCCCAGCGATGTCGACTTAAAACAGCTTCGCGCGCTGTTCAAAGGCCCATACATGGCGAATAATCTTTACACGCGGAAATTAGCCGCCGAAGTACGCGGCCGGGGCGATGCCGATTTGATTTGCTTCGGCCGCCCTTTCCTGTCAAATCCGGACTTGGTAGAACGCTTGAAAACAGGTGCCGAGTTAACGGAAGCGCCAAAGGAAACCTGGTACTCAGGCGACGAAAACGGTTACACCGATTGGCCGACAATCGGTTAAACCGCGAGCAAGACTCCATTATCGCGCATTCGATCTACCGGTCGAATTCAAGAATCGGCGACGACTCAATCCAACGGGAAGCTGCAATTAAAAGCGTGTAATATGTAGTCCCGAATTCAATCGATGAAAGAGGGGACATAATAGTGGAATTCAACGGCCTGGAAATTGTAGGCGGTGTCATTCTTCTGGGTGTCGCCGCCGGCCGTTTGTTCGGTTTGATACGCGTGCCATCCGTAGCCGGTTATGTCGTAATCGGCATTTTGCTCGGCGAGTCGTTCTCCGGCCTTATTTCGCATACCGCCTTAAACAAACTAAACGTTATCGGCGAACTCGCCTTGGGAGCCATTGCATTCACCATAGGAATCGAGTTGGAATGGCGCACTCTACGCCAAATCGGGCGTGCGGTGTTTCCGATCGTCTTGCTGGAGGCCCTCGGCGCCATGACGCTCGTGACCGCTGGCGTATGGCTATTGTTCGACGACCCGGCATTGGCCCTGATTCTGGGCGCCATCGCAGCCGCAACCGCTCCGGCCGCAACAGTGATGGTTATCCGCGAGGCGCGTGCGGCGGGTCCGTTGACGAGTACTTTATTGGCTGTGGTTGGCATTGACGACGCCATTGCCTTAATCGTGTATGCCGCCGCCTCAGCCGCTGCCAAAGCAATGCTGGCAGGCGCCAGCACACCGAATCTGGCTCACGTTTTAACTTCGGCGGGAAACGAGATAGGCGGTTCGTTCGCCGTCGGTGCTCTGGTGGGCGCCACACTCGGCATCCTTCTTCGCCGGGGCAGGTCGAGGGAGAGAGTCCTGTCGATAACCGTGGGTGCGTTAATCTTAATTGAAGGAATCTGCGATCAGTTTCATTTGTCCTCCCTATTGGCGGCCATGACTTTCGGCGCACTGATGGCCAATATCGCTCCTTTCGCCAGCAACATCGTGGGAGAGCTGATTCCTTCGCTTGCCGCCCCCATTCTGATCGGGTTCTTCGTCCTTGCCGGTGCGCATTTGCGCGCGGATTTACTACCCACCCTGGGCTGGTTAGGCGTGGTGTATTTGCTGGCACGTTTCATCGGCAAGCTCGGCGGAGCGTGGCTAGGTGCTTGGATCGGCAGAGCTACGGCCGAAGTGCGCGGTAACGTAGGGTATGGGCTATTATCACAAGTCGGTATAGCAATCGGTCTATCATTGGTGGTTGCCGCGGAGTTTACCCCGTTAGGGCCGTCCGGCGAAGCACTTGCCCTAACAGTTGTCAACGTGTTGCTCGGCACCACACTGGTGACGGAAATACTTGGCCCGATACTGGCTCGTCATGCCTTGACGCGAGCCGGAGAAGTCGGTGGCATGGATAAAATGAGGGGTAAGCAATGAACAAAGTAATGCTTGTGGTCAATCTGCACGAAATAGAATTTTTGAACAAGGTGTTGGAGGCCTTGGCCCTATCACAGGTGCTCGACTGTACCGTTCGACAGGTTGATTGCGTACCCAGCTACCACCCCGGCGAAGATATGGAGCCCAATATGCTTGCCTCGGTCGCCGGATTGTTCAAACCTCAACACAAAGTCAATTACTTGATCATGGCGGTCGCCGACGAGGAATCCATCGAACAGATATCCGCATCGTTAAAAAGCTTGTACAAAGAAGACCGCTTTGCCTGTTCGTTCTGGTTTTTGCCGATGATGAACTATTGGTATCATAAAAACCAAGCCGAAATTCAGCACGACGACCGGATTTAACGATAAGCGAGTCGAGTCAACCAAAGCGAATTGCGCCCGTCAGATACCCGCAGAACCTTGCGCGATAATCTCCCGTCGTCCTTAACATACGCTATCTGAGTTTTTGCTCTCCTCTGTTAGTGAAATCACTTAACCCTACCTTCAATGAAATTGGATAAAACGGTTGTATCAATTAAAAACCATGTTTGTCAGTCCCGATCAAGCGTCATCGCATTTACATAAGCGCCTAGCAAAAAGTTAACGTGTATTGTGAGCCAAACCCATGACCAATTTCGTCAATGGCTTGCTCAAGTTCGTCCGGCGTAAATGTTTTGAAAGGTAGCCATTCATATTTCATCTTATGCCAGAGCAATTCAATCCGATTCAGTTCGGGACTATAGGGCGGCAAGAAATAAAATCGCATGCCCGGATGAGGATGTTTTGGCATCAGAATTGGAAAACATTCACCCGCCCGCCCGACTGGTTTTTTGCCAATAAACGCCGCGATAGTTGAAATGCGATCTGTCGCGGCAACAGAAATGTTGCAGCGCCAAAAGAGCCGGCCCCCAAGTTCACGATACCCATGATCAAGAAAAACGGAATTTAGCGCTTGCCGACTTAGTTTCGATCCGCTACTATTTGCCCAAAGCAGCAATCCGTCGGCTCGGATGGAATGTTGCTTGTTTCCACTGACTTGCGGAGGGCGGCATCATGCAAACACAGCTTCGTTATTACCTTGGCCATTTACGGCAGGATCTTTCTGCCAGTATCGTCGTCTTTTTGGTGGCATTGCCGCTTTGTCTCGGGATTGCCTTGGCATCGGGCGCGCCGCTTTTTTCCGGTATCATCTCCGGTATCGTCGGAGGCGTGATCGTCTCCTGGCTTAGCCGCTCGCAACTCAGCGTATCGGGCCCCGCCGCCGGTTTAACGGTGATCGTATTCGCCGCGATCGAAACCCTGGGCGATTTCAATATCTTCTTATTGAGTTTGACGGTTGCCGGCGTTTTTCAGTTTTTACTAGGGGTTTTTCGCGCCGGCTCGATTGCGGCTTTTTTCCCGGCTTCCGTCATCAAAGGCATGCTGGCCGCGATCGGCATGATTTTGATCATCAAGCAAATTCCGCATGCGACGGGTTACGACGCCAGCTTCGTCGGCGACGAGAGTTACATGCAGGAAACCGCCCGCTCCAGTTTTTTCGAGATGTCCCAATCGCTGCGCGGCGTGTCGCCGGGCGCCACGTTGATCAGCATGGTTTCGCTGATGATTTTGGTCATTTGGGACAGCCACTGGATCAAACGAAATGCTTGGTTGCGCACTATCCCCGGACCGCTATTGGCCGTCGCCTGGGGAGTCGCATTTAATCACTGGGCGCTGGCATACGCGCCCGAGTGGAGTTTGAGCATCAGGCATTTAGTCTCCTTACCCGAACTAGGCAGCATCCGCAATTTTACCCATCAACTGCAGGTGCCGGACTTTACCGCCCTCGGCAACCCCAAAATCTACAGCATCGCCATAACCTTGGCTATCGTTGCCAGTCTGGAAACCCTGTTGAGCGTGGAAGCCGTCGATAAACTCGACCCCCACAAACGCGTGACGCCGACCAACCATGAACTGAGGGCGCAAGGCCTAGGCAATTTCATCTGCGGCATGTTGGGAGGATTACCGATCACCGCGGTCATCGTCCGGAGCGCGGCCAACGTCAACGCCGGCGGTCAAACTCATCTATCGAGTTTTTTTCATGGGGTCTTGCTGGTGGTCAGTGTGGTGTTCTTTGCCCATGCCCTGAACATGATTCCATTAGCTTGTCTGGCGGCCATTCTGCTGCAAACCGGCTACAAATTGGCGCGGCCGATAATGTTTTTCGAGTTTTATCGCAAGGGCATCAGCCAGTTCGCGCCGTTCGCCATCACCGTATTCGCCATTTTGTTTACCGACTTATTGGAAGGCATTGCAATCGGCATGGCTTGCGGAATTTTCTTCGTGTTGTGGTCCGATTTCCATTCGGCCATGACGCTGACCAAACACGGTTCGCATTATCTGCTGAGGTTGCACAAGGATGTGTCTTTTTTAAACAAAGCTTTGTTACGCAAGCATCTGGCGGTTATCGAGGACGATAGTGTCCTGCTCATTGACGGCAGCCGGGCCTTGTTCATCGACCCGGACATTCTGGAAACCATTGCCGATTTTCTAGTCGCCGCACCCGAACGCCGGATCGAAGTCGAATTACAAGGTTTTGGGGCGGATTCGCCGCTGTTGCGGATATCGGCCGATCCGTCGAGCCAACTCGCTTTGGCTGCCGAGCATTAGCAGTTTTTCTAGAGTACCGTCGCACCAATGCAGATTATGTGCCTTTCCGGCTCAGGAAAGGCTCATATCGCCTTCAGACAACAGCAGCGTGCAACGCTAGGCATTTCGCTTAATGCTTAACCTGCAACACTTCAACCTTTTCCCAGACGTTTTCGATAAAATCGTTGTCCATTTCCGGCATGCCGGCCTGCAGCCATTGAACCAATACCTTCGCGACATTGGGATAGGTTACATGAACGGAATGCGGGTTGTGCAACCAATCTTCTATCACGGCACTATCCAGATCGTACATGGTATGACCGTAACCCAACTGTTCCAAAGCCGCCGCATTTGAGATTTGCTCCATCTGCGAATGCAGCGGTTTGGCCAATATTTTTTTACCTAATTGCAAGGACTCGCTCGCCAATTCGAAGCCGGCATTACTGATGATGCCCGCACAATCGTACAAATCCTGCTGAAACCCGTCTCTGGATAATGCCTTGAACTTGATATGGGGATATTTCGATACCGCCACATTCGGCGAATAGAGGTAAAAATTGAAATTTTCAAATGGACATAAATGCCGCATCACTTCGTTAGGATCTTCGAACGGCAAATAAACGACTATTTTGTCGGATCGCACCTGCTGTGGAAAATCCGGCGTATCGATAATCGGCGGCAAAATCGGTTGGCCGAAATGATGCCAATGCAGACCCACTCCTATATCGGCCGGCGCGAAATATTTCATCACTTGATTCGCCAAGGGATCGGATCCTTTACGCGGAATCGCATGTCCGAATGCATATTGATGGCCGATGCCGAGGACCTTTTTCTTCTGCTTTTTGGCTGCCCAAGCAGTCACCGGTTCAAAATCGCTGATGACCAGATCGTATGCGGCCAAATCCAATGCTTTGACATCCTGGACGAACCGAATCGGTTTGGCTTGCAATACGGTTTTTAAATATGAGACTTGGCCGTTATTGGTGTTGAACGTCAATCCTTCCCGGGTTTGGTACCCGTTGAATATTTCCATATCGAAATATTTGTCGAACGGTCTTCCGGTAAATTGAAAAGTCACATCGAAACCCGCCGCGTAGAGTTCGCGCGCCATCACCCGGGCACGCGTGATATGGCCGTTACCGGTGCCTTGTACACCGTAAAAAATTTTCATCATAAAATACAGTTGAGACTAAAAAATGCAATAGCGATTCCCAAAACCATACCCATTAGAGTATCGCTAGGAAAATGTACGCCGAGTAGGACACGGGAGAAGCCGACTGCCACCGCCCAAAAATAAAGGACAACCGATAACACGGGGTAAAAATAACTAGTCAGCGTCGCCATCATGAAAGCCGCCGAAGTGTGGCCCGATGGAAAACTAAATTGGTCGGAAGGCGTGATAACACTGCGGAAGTCTTTAATGGCTTGCTGAGGCCGGTTTCGTTTGAAACCGTTTTTCAACAGGAAATAGATGGGTCTTTCCATCGCAAAAGCCAATAGCATTGCTTGTAATAACGGAGCTGCGATGCCATGATTTTTATATAGCCATGCGGCCAATATGACATATAAGACACCGTCGCCGCTTCGAGAAAGTAATCGACAAAAATTGATCAAGCCGGCATGTATTTCGCGGCTATTGAGACCAAGGAAAATTCGGACGTCGAATTGATGAATTGAATACATTAACTTTGTCATACTCCCCTCCTCTTACCGCACCGAATGTAACCATCTCGGAAAACCCTTTTTTCGTTCTTTATAGCGGCCAGCTTACGAGTGCCATATGACAATAATGTGAAGGCTTTTTTAAAATTGCATGACAACGCCGCCGGATTCAAGACGACGAACGGTGCTTTTTAGCGAAGCGGTGTAATGGCCTTTTTAAAAACATTTAGACTGACAAATAACGACATAGGGATGAAAATATCCCGCCTTTATCCATACGAGGTTCCAATGGAGAAATGCTTTTCCTGCATTTCACTTGCACTAATTTTGTTAATTTGCGCAAACGGCGCGCCGATATTGGCCCGCAAATTATTACGTAATCGTTTCGCCTGGCCAATCGACGGCGGACTGAGGCTAGCCGACCGGCAACCCTTGTTCGGAAAAGCAAAAACTTGGCGCGGGTTATTTGCTTCGCTTACGGCAACGACAGCCCTTGCCTGTTTGTTGGATTGGCCGCCGATACTCGGAATTAAATTTTCCATTTGGTCGATGGCCGGAGATTTGTCGGCCAGTTTTTGCAAGCGGCGCATGGGCAAAACCGAGAGTAGCCGGGCTAGAATATTCGATAGGCTGCCGGAATCTCTGATACCGTTATGGCTACTGAGGGACGCGTTACATTTGAGTATGCTTGACATCTTTTTAAGCGTCGCCCTGTTTTTCTTATTGGAAGAAATTGGCTCGCCTTTGTTGTATAAATGGCATATACGCAAGCGCCCGTATTAAGAAATCCAACGGCCTTAAACCAACGAAAATCAGATGAATCGAAAAGTATTTCGGGTACTCACCTACAACATTCATAAAGGCTTCGACATGGGTAACCGGCGCTTCGTGCTTCATCAAATGAGAGAAGCTCTAATAGAAACGGACGCCGATTTGCTGTTTTTGCAAGAGACGCAAGGCGAACACGCCCATAGGCAGAAAAAAGTCAGGAACTGGCCGGCAACCTCTCAAACCGAATTTATAGCCGAAGGCGTATGGCCTTATTATGCCTACGGCAAGAACGCGATATACGATGCGGGCCATCACGGCAATGCCATTTTGAGTAAATACCCGTTCGTGACCTGGGATAACATCAATGTTTCGCCGTTCAGCTGGGCCAGCCGCAGCTTGTTGCATGGTGTCATCCGCCTGCCGCAGCATGATCGCGACGTACATATCGTCTGCGTCCATCTCGGTTTGACAGGCTCAGAACGCCGCCGCCAAATTTCCTGTCTTTGCCAGCGTATCGACAACACTATCCCAGACCAGGCTCCTCTGGTCGTGGCCGGCGATTTCAACGACTGGCAAGAGAAAGCCGAGCACGATTTCCACGATCATTTGCGCTTGCGAGAGGTGTTTCGATCGACCCACGGCTCGCATGCCCGCACCTTTCCGGCGTGGATGCCGTTCTTAGCCATGGACAGAATTTATTATCGCGGCCTCACACCGTTGTCTTGCGAACGTCTAACTCACGCGCCTTGGCATGTTTTATCCGACCACGCCCCGCTGGCGGCATCGTTTGCACTATGAACGCAAGCCGGCCCGAACCCAGACTTACCCTCCCCAATCTGCTGACGGGCTTCCGTTTCGCCGCCGCGCCGGGACTCTTGTGGCTAGCCTGGCATGGTTATGCATTAGGATTCATGGTCTTATTGGCATTGGTATTTTTAAGCGATCTGTTGGACGGCATGGCCGCGCGCTGGACAGGTCAAGTGTCGCAGTTCGGCGCCACGCTGGACAGCTATGCCGACGTCATTACGTATCTAACCGTCACCGTTTGCTGCTGGTGGTTATGGCCGAATGTGGTGCGGCGGGAGCTGATTTATGTTTTGATCATCGTCGGCAGCCTGTTGTTGTCCGCGATTGCCGGGTTTGCCAAGTTCGGAACGTTTACAAGTTACCATACATGGACAGTCAAATTGGCAGCCGCGTCCATGGGCCTGTCTTTATACATCCTGTTTTTCGGCGGCCCGGTTTGGCCGTTTCGACTAGCGGCGCTGCTCTGTCTGATAGCCGGCATGGAAGAAATCGTCATTACTTTGTTATTAAACAAACCGGAATCGAACGTACGTTCGATATGGTTTATAGTCAAAGGTAATCTGCGCAATCCGAAATAAATCCGCAACGAACCGTTAACAGCAAAGTCGATTCCGCTAAAAAACCGGCCGTCCCTTTTGTTTTGGCGCTAACTCAAAAACTAATTCCAAAAACGCATCCCTGCGAGTCTATAATCATTAACTATTCTCACCACTCCGGAAGGTAAACGATGAATCCGAAATACAGCTTCTCATTCGACAAGGGCGACGGCAAAAACAAAGCTTTATTAGGAGGCAAGGGAGCTAATCTGTGCGAGATGACACAAATGGGGCTTAACGTACCGCCCGGATTTGTAATTACCACCAGCACCTGCCTGCAATATCTGGAACATAAACAACTACCGGCCGATTTAATGGACGAGGTGCGCTGGCAGATTGCTCAGATCGAGCAAGCCACAGGCAAACATTTCGGCGGCGCCAACGAACCGCTGTTGGTATCGGTGCGTTCAGGTTCCGCGATTTCGATGCCGGGCATGATGGACACCATTCTAAACTTAGGACTCAACAAGCAAACCTTAACCGCAATGATCGAAATGACCGGCGATCCCCGTTTCGTTTACGACGCGTATCGGCGTTTCATTCAACTTTTCGGAAAAGTCGCGTTAGGTATAGACGACGAAAAATTCGACGTGCATTTCGAGTCAGTCAAGCGCAACGCCGGCATCAAGCATGATGTCGCGCTAAGCGCCGATCAATTGCAAGAAATCAGCGACCTTTTCCTGCAAGTCGTCCTGGACGAGACCGGCCGCCCTTTCCCTGAAGACGTTTACGAGCAACTGGAAATCGCCATTAAAGCCGTATTCAATTCGTGGCTGGGTAAACGTGCGGTCGATTACCGCCGGGAATTCCATATCACTCCCGAAATTGCCAACGGTACCGCGGTCAATATCGTCACCATGGTATTCGGCAACATGGGGGACGATTGCGCCACCGGCGTAGGCTTCACCCGCAATCCGGGGACGGGCGAGAACGAAATGTACGGCGAATATTTGGTCAATGCCCAAGGCGAAGATGTGGTCGCCGGGATTCGCACGCCGAAACCGGTGCACGAGATGGCAAAGGAAATGCCCGATCAGTACCGCCAGCTAGTCGAATTGCGCAACAAATTGGAAGCGCATTATCAGGAAGTGCAAGATTACGAATACACGATAGAACGCGGCATATTGTACTGTTTGCAAACTCGCAACGGAAAAATGAACGCGACGGCCATGGTCAAAACCTCGGTCGATCTGTTCAACGAAGGTTTAATCAACATAGAACGGGCACTGTTGCGCATCGATCCGGAATTATTGGAGCAATTGCTGCATCCGCAATTGGCGCCCGATCACGGCCAAAAACGCTTGGCGCAAGGCTTACCCGCATCGCCGGGTGCCGCCTGCGGAAAATGCGTGTTCGATGCGGATACCGCGGAACGCATGGGACGGCTTGGGGAAGAAATCATCCTGTTGCGCGAAGAAACCAAGCCGGAAGACATACACGGCTTTTTCGCCGCCCAAGGCATTTTGACCAGCCGCGGCGGTAAAACTTCGCATGCCGCCGTCGTTGCGCGCGGCATGGGCAAAGCCTGCGTCGCCGGCGCGGAAGACATCAAGATCGATGTGCGGGCGCATATGGCTATCGTCGGCGATATTCACATCAAAGAAGGCGATACGATCACCATCGACGGCGGCACCGGCGACATTTATCTAGGCCGCATCCCCACGATCAAGCCGTCGTTCTCGCCGGAATTAAAAACCTTGTTGAAATGGGCCGACGATAATGCCCGCCTGCGCGTACACGCCAATGCCGACACCCCCGAAATGGCCCGGTTGGCGGCTGAGTACGGCGCGAAAGGCATAGGTTTATGCCGCACCGAGCGTATGTTCAATGCGGTAGAGCGTTTGCCGCTGGTCATCGACATGATTTTGGCGCATAACACCGAAGAGCGCGAATTGGCATTGGCCAAACTATTCCCAATTCAACGGGACGATTTCGAGCAGCTGTTCGAAGCCATGTCGCCGCACCCGGTGACCGTCCGCCTGCTCGACCCGCCGATGCACGAATTCCTGCCTAACGAACACCAGTTGCTGGAGGAAATCGATGCGCTCAAACACTATCTGACTATCGTCAAAGGACAAAGGGTCACTCTGGAAACCATCCACGGCCATGCCGAACTACCGCCTCCGTTCGACCAACTGAATGAAGAGATTATCCTGGAAGCCATCGCCAAGAAGGAAATGATGCTCGACAAGGTATTGGAGCTGTTCGAAGTCAACCCCATGCTGGGCCATCGCGGGGTGCGCTTGGGCATGAGCTATCCCGAAATTTACAAAATGCAAATCCGCTCGATTTTGGAAGCCGCCGCCCGTTGCGTGAAACAACGCATCCCGGTAGAACCGGAGATTATGGTGCCTCAAGTCATCACGCTGCAGGAGCTAAAAAAAGTCAAGCAATACGTCGACGAAATCCAAACCGAGGTCGAAGCGCAATATAAAATCAAGCTTAACTTCAAATTCGGTACCATGATCGAAACCGTGCGCGCCTGCACCCGGGCTGAACATCTGGCGGAAATAGCCAATTTCTTCTCATTCGGCACGAATGACCTCACTCAAGCGACCTTTTCGTTCTCGCGTGAAGACGCCGAAAATAAATTTTTGCCTCTCTACGAAGAATCCGGCTTGCTACAGGACAATCCATTTGAAACCTTGGATATTCAAGGCTTGGGCAAACTGATGAAAATGGCCGTCGAATGGGGACGTAAAACCCGTCCGGATTTGAAGGTGGGCATTTGCGGCGAACACGGCGGCCATCCGAAATCCATCCAATTCGTGCACAGCTTGGGCTTGAACTACGTATCTTGCTCGGCACCGAGAATCCCGGTTGCGCGGCTGGCCGCGGCACATGCACAACTGTTAGACAAACGCTAAACCGTCTGGAAACCGTCCGGTCAGACAAACAACTGGCCGGCGGTTTTCTGCCTTTATCCTTGATATTTCATTACGCGATTTCTGCCGGCTTGTTTTGCCGAATAGAGTGCTTGGTCGGCTCTATGCAATAATTCGCCGCACTCCGACTTTTCGCTGGCTATCATGGTCGCGACCCCCATGCTGACAGTCACGTATTTAGAAATTTGAGAATTCGGATGCGGCATGTGCATCATTTCCACAGCCATTCTTAAAATATCGGCCAATTGCACGATTTGCGCCGAATCACAAGCCGCAACCACACAAAACTCTTCACCGCCGTAACGCGCAATCAGATCACCCGAACGCCTAAAATATCGCCGCAAGGTACGCGCAACCTGCCTTAAACACTGGTCACCCTCCATATGCCCCAAGCTATCGTTATAAGCCTTGAAATAATCGATATCGATCATAATCATCGACAAGGGGTAGTGGTGTCGCGATGCGCGCTTCCATTCTCTGCGCAAGAACGCATCGTAATAGCGGCGATTGGGCAATAAGGTCAACGAATCCAAATAAGCCAGCTGCAAGTGATTTTTCGCTCTTTTCAAGCGCCGGCTTAATTTTGATTGCGCCCAATAGGCAACCATCAGGGCAATCACACCGATGGCCGCAATAAAAATATGCGACTTCTGCAGACGTTCTAACCGCTCCGCGAGAAAATCGTCGATACTCGCGGCCGGAATGTTGACGCTGATGCCGCCGCGCACGTCGCCAACTTTTTTGCCCAAATCACCATGACATTTCATGCATTCCGGTTCCAGCTTCAAAGGGCCCATATAACGGTAATACGGCTGACCGTTAATTTCAGTTAGTTCGCTATAAGATGTCCGGCCTTGCTCAAAAGCCGTAAGCGCTTGAACTTCCCATTCATCCGCTTTGTTTTCCGGACGGATTGGAGCCAAGCTGGTAATGTGATACAAAATACCGGTTTCTTTACGCTCCATGTCAGCCAGTTGTCGCGTCATATAAGCGGGATTGACTAAAGTTAACCGCCTACCGTCTAGCGTCGTAACATCTCGGTCCGGTATTTCCAGATAAGGGTTAGGCGGATTTTGTTCGGTAATGGGCACATAAACGCCTCCGTGCTGAGCATTCCACTGGCGCATCAACACGATGTGCTGAAAAAACATTTCCGCTTGTTTGTAGGCAATTTTAGACCCGTACCGCTTATCATCCTCGACCTGCTGATAAAACGATACCGCGATCATCAAAAGCCACAAGCTTACAAAAATAAAGAACCCCTTACTTTTCATTTGATTTAAAATCCAAAACGAGCTACTTGCCTGGCTTCGGCCTGTTTTAATACCGGCATGGTTAAAATGCTCCTTCGACAACAACAGATTAAAGAGTAGTGACATTTAATTCGATTATAATCAATATCAAATAATTAGAATGAATTTAGTGAGATAATCTCCAAAGATTCATTAACGCCTGATTAGATGTGCACAACATAATCGTTTTTTTAATCGCAACGACCCGATATCTTTAGATAATCAACGAATCTCATCGCTCAGACAAAATGAATAACAATTCACCTCATGCGCCGACGGCAAATGAACACGACCATAATCTATGTGTTGAAAAAGCGATCTCTACTGCCGAGCGTATATGCAGCAAACGCGGCGTCCATTTAACACCAATCCGCCACAAAATTCTGGAACTGATCTGGAATAGCCATAAAGCGATCAAAGCCTATGACTTGCTCGATCAAATCCGCCCTATCAACGATGCCGCCAAACCTTCTACAGTGTATCGGGCTTTGGACTTTTTACTAGAGCAAGGCTTCATTCATAGAGTCGAAAGTCTTAATGCTTTTGTCGGCTGTCGTAATTCCGGCATCCGCCACGACCAGCTGCTTTTGATTTGCACCGCCTGTCACAATGTCGAAGAACGCCATGCACCGGAAGTATTCAGCGCCCTAGCCAACGAACTCGAAAGTGCGACTTTCACGCCGCAGCGCAAAACCATTGAAATACATGGCTTATGTAAAAACTGTCAGCTCCAGAACAGCCCATAACGAAATTCTTATAATCATTGACATAGATCAATATCAAGAGCGGTAAAGTTCCTAGAATAAGCCCATGTCGAACGCTTTCCTACCGTTGACATGATCCTCTTGAAAGATAGGTCCCTCCGGGCGGGCGAGTTTACTCCCCCGCCCTTTTTTTGCGCCGCTCATTTATAATTCATAACCTACTTAATTTTGTCAGGCCCGTCATGCTGACCGTCACGCAAAAAAAACTCATCTCGCAAGCCAAGCTGAATTTCGATACGTTGAGCGAAGAACGCTTTTACCTGCTTAGCCGGCATCCGGATCGCGTAAAATCGTGCAACGACGACGAACTGATTGCCTTTGTGCAAATAGCGAATGCCCTCTATCGCGGCGGGGAACCGATTATCAGCGATGCCGATTACGACTTTGTTTTTTTAGCGGAATTAAAAAACCGTAATCCCGAGCATCCGCTGCTACATGCCGTGGAACCGGAACCTAGCTTCGCCGGCAAGACTGTAGACCTCCCGGTCATCATGTTGTCTACGGATAAAGCCTATAATTTAGAAGACGTCGAACGCTGGGCCGCCCGCATCGAAAAAGCCGCGCAGGAAGTCGGTAAAGACTTCGCCTCGCTGACCTTTAAAGTCACGCCCAAATTGGATGGCTACGCGGCCTACGACGACGGTATCAACCTATATACACGCGGCGACGGCCGCAAAGGCCAAGACATTACCCGGGTATTCGAGCGAGGATTGCAAGTTGCAAACCGGGGGCGGCGAGGACTGGGTGCCGGGGAAATCGTCGTATCGCGCAGCTATTTCGATGAAAATTTAGCCGATTTTTTCGACAACCCCCGTAACTTTCAGGCCAGCGTGATCAAAGAAAAAGAACTGGATGAACATGCGGAGCAGGCTATCCAAGACAAAGCGGCGGTGTTTTACCCTTTCGCATTGCTGCCGTGTTGGGAAGGCGTTTGGGCGACGCTGATCGCCGACTTCGAGCCTATCGTCAAAGAGATTTGGCACAAAGTCGATTACGACGTCGACGGCGTGATATTGGAAATCAGCGACGACGAATTAAAAACCTACTTAGGCGCTACCCGCCATCATCACCGCTGGCAATTGGCTTACAAGGAAAACCTGCAAACCGCCGAAGTTAGAATATTGGATGTGATACCGCAGACCTCGCGTTCCGGGCGCATCACGCCGGTCGCCGAACTCGAGCCGGTACGGCTCAGCGGCGCCCTGCTGTCCCGCGCCACGGCCCACCATTACGGAATGGTCGTCGAAAAAGGCATAGGCCCCGGAGCGATCATCCAACTGGCCCGCTCCGGCGAAGTGATCCCCAAGATCGAGCACGTGATCCAACCGGCCGCTCCGCTGGTGCCGGACCGTTGCCCGAGCTGTCATCACGCCTTGATCTGGGACAACGATTATCTGATCTGCCCCAACAATCTGAATTGCCCGGCGCAAATCAGCAACAGCATGGAGCATTTCTTCCGAGTACTCAAAAACAACGACGGCTTCGGTTCGGCCACCATCAAAAAGCTCTACGAATACGGCATACGCCACGTGGACGAAATCTACGCTTTAAACGCCGAACAATTCGAAAGTATGGGCTTCGGACCGAAACAATCGCAAAACTTGATCGACCAATTGCTGCGCAGCCGCAGCGAAGCGGTGGAAGACTGGCGTTTCTTGGCGGCCTTCGGCGTATTCCGCATGGGCCTTGGGAACTGTGAAAGATTGCTAACTCACCATGCCTTACCTGACATTTTTAAGTTGACCGAAGCCGATATCATCGCGATCGAAGGCTTTGCCGAGAAAACGGCTGCCGTCATTACCGAAGGCTTCGCCAATATCAAACCGCTATTCGATAAATTAACGGCGCTGGGTTTCAACATTCAAAGCACTCAGCGGCAAGCGACCGACGCTAGCCACCCCTTGGCCGGTAAATCCTTGGTCTTCACCGGCACCTTGCATAGCGGCACCCGCGACGAGCTCAGCAAACAAGCCAAGGCCAAAGGCGCCAAGGTCGGTAGCTCGGTGTCCGCCAAAACCGATTATTTGGTCGCTGGCGAAAACGTCGGCGCCAACAAACTCAATGCGGCGCGCGACAAAGGCGTCGAGATCATTAGCGAGCAAGCGTTTTTAGACTTGCTAAAAGGGGATGCCGCATGAAACCGAAGCATCCCATCGTCTTATGTTTTTCCGGCCATGACCCCAGCGGCGGCGCCGGTATCCAAGCCGATATCGAAACCATATTCAGTCATTGCTGCCACCCGGCCAGCGTCATTACCTGTTTAACCGAACAGGACAGCTGCAATGTCAAAAAACTGATTCCACAGCAGCCGGAAAACATTATCAGCCAAGCCGAAACCCTACTCAGCGATTTCAATGTCTCCGCAATCAAAATCGGCCTGATCGGCGACGTTGCCGTGGCACGGGCGATCGTCCAAATCCTGTCGCAGTATCCGGATATCCCCGTGGTGTTGGACCCGATATTAGCCGCCGGCGGCGGCGCCGAATTAGCCGGCCAAACGCTGATAGACGTTTTGGTCGAGCGCTTGCTGCCGCTGACGACGATTTTGACGCCGAACAGCGAAGAAGCCCGCCGCCTAAGCGAACAACAAGATTTAAGCAATTGCGCCGACTGGTTACGCAACAAGGGCGCCGAATATGTGCTGATCACCGGTACCCACGAACAATCCGACCAGGTTCATAACCGCTTGTTCATGCCGAACAACTCGAGCGAAACCTTCAACTGGGAGCGTCTGCCACACCATTACCATGGCTCGGGCTGCACGCTAGCCAGCGCGATCGCCGCCCTACTCGCCCAAGGCTTGGATATGTTTACCGCGGTTAACGAAGCGCAAGAATTTACTTGGCAATCTCTGGCGGCCGCTTATAAACCGGGCAATGGCCAGCATAACCCAAACCGCTTATTCTGGATGGATGCATGAAATTCCCTAAACGCGGCCTCTATGCCGTCACTCAAGCCGAAAACAAATCCCTGGAACAAGTCACACAAGAAGTCGAAGCGGCTTTGAAAGGCGGCGCCGTAGTCGTCCAATACCGCGACAAAAACCCTATCGATGCCGTCTTATTAGCCCGGCGGCTTTTGGCGCTGTGCCATGTTTATCAGGCCCCACTTTTAATAAACGATAGCGTCGAGCTCGCGCTCGAAGTCGGTGCCGATGGCGTACATTTGGGCAAAGACGACGGCGATATCGCCGAAGCCAGAACACGCCTAGGACCAGAAGCTATCATAGGCGTTTCTTGCTATAACGACTTATCCAAAGCTCAATCTGCGGCGCAACACGGTGCCGATTACGTTGCCTTTGGCCGCTTTTTTCCGTCCGGCTCAAAACCCCTGGCTTCGCCAGCGGATATCGAGATCCTGACGCAAGCCAAACGGCGAATCGCCGTGCCCGTGGTGGCGATCGGCGGCATCCTGCCAAATAATGGTAGACAATTGCTCGCAGCCGGTGCAGACTTATTGGCGGTAATAGGCGGTATATTCGATTACGAACCGCAAACCGCAGCAACCGCTTATAAAGCCCTTTTTATATAGCAACAACTGGATTACTGATGTCAGACCATGTTTATCAAAAAATCGAATTGACGGGTTCCTCATGTGACGGCCTGCAACAAGCCATCGAAAATGCCGTCGCTAAAGCCGGCGAAACCGTTAAAACCATGCGTTGGTTTGAAGTCATAGAGACCCGCGGTCACATCGAAAACGGCAAGGTCGCGCACTGGCAAGTCACGATCAAAATCGGTTATACCTTGTAGACTTTAATCGCCTCGTCTCAGTAACAACATACTGTCGCCAAAATCTTGCTTTGTAATTTTGGCGGCTTCGTCCGTAGATTCCTTTTTCTTATCTTCCTAAGGCGTCTTAACAAGGCAAATCCGCTTTACGTTTGACGCCCCTCGTCACACCTACTGCTACCTAGCGCTCAGCCGTGTTGTGCGCAAAACCCCTTATTCCCGAACCAAAAGGCTCGGCGTTTATCCTTTTTTTCGATCCCAAGGAGGGATTATGTGTTGGAGTGGAGAAGCTTCCGCTGTCCTTGCCGCAACCGGCTTTGCTAGTACGGCTTTCTTTTATTATCGCGGCGAGTCCAAAGTTCTATGCGCCGCCTTGGCCTATTTTTCCTTGATGGAGTTATTGCAGGCTTATACTTATTCCGTGATCGATCAGTGTTTGAATCCCAAAAACCAGGTCGCGACTTTTCTGGGTTATATGCACATCGCCTTTCAACCGTTTTTCATCAATGCGGTGATGATGCATTTCATTCCGCAGTCTATGCGTAAACGAATCGCACCGTTCGTTTATGGCTTATGCTTCGCCGCCGCCACGATATTCATGATGCGTATCTATCCTTTCCAATGGAGCGGCTTTTGCTTCGACAAACATTATCAGTTCTTGCCGGGTACCGGCATCAAGTTCAGCATGCCGTTTTGCGGTAAAGAAATTTGCTCGACTTCAGGCCAATGGCATATCGCTTGGGCCATTCCGGCTAACGGTAGCATGCAAATGGCGAACAGTTATATGTATGCCGCATTTTTGTTACCGCTACTATATGGCTCATGGAAGTTGGTGCTTTATCATGTGATCACGGGGCCGTGGCTTTCTTATATGACCACCAACAACATGAACGAATGGGCGGCGGTTTGGTGCTTGTATTCGATCGGCTTGCTGCTGCTGTTGATAAAAACCCCTATCCGGAATTATCTGCATGTAAGCAACTGGTATTTATGGCGGTATCCGGCATTCTTGAGCAAGGCCCCGGATATCGACAAATCATTGCCCTAGTTAGTCTACATAGACTCGCGATCCGGAAAGCTAAATCCCGCTGAAGCGTATATAACGCCTCAGCGGCGAACCTCCCGCCCAGATAAAGGCCTCGGTATAGTAATGCATCAAGGCCAAATAGCCGATCAAACCCAGGGTTACGGCCTTATAGACTTGTGTCGAAAATAAGGTTTGCAGGATTAGATTGACCAAATCGTCGCCGTAAACTTGGAACAGATAGGTCAATAAGAACGACAATAGCGGCAGAACTACCGCAATCGGCACATGGCAGCGCCCGGCCAGCCGAAATAAGCCGGTTTCGGGCGCCTTACCGTGGCGGTTGACGTCGTGGCAGATATAGAAACTATAAGCCGTTATGTCGTGTACCAAACGCGGCATCAAAATCGCCAGGAAATAGTATTGCTCGATATAGACGTACCAGCTGGCCAGCACCAAGCATGTATTGGCCCACAAAAAATACACGCCGAAACGGCTGGGTACATATTTTTGACAAAACAGCGTGCTGAATACCAGTCCCGCGGTTAGCACCGAAGCGATCTGCAATACAAACTGTGCCTGTGCGGGTTCCAGGCTGTTTTTCAGAAAAATCCCCATGTAAATGAAAATGCCGGCACCGACGCTGAGCCATAACTGGGCATAAAACGCCCAAGCCGGCAAACGGCAAACGGCTTTGGCGATGCCGTGCTGCTGCTTCAACACGTGATAAACCGTCCAGCTGGCACTGATGACGTATAAAAACCGGTACGGAATGAACAAGCTGCCGATGCCGAAGAAAACGATAATGAACAGCGTCATGCCGATCAGCTTATTTCTAAAGGCACTGACATAATCGGCATGGCCGAACAGCAACAGATTGCTGGCGATGATGTGCGGCGTACCGAATAAAATGTTGAACAACAAAAAATGGCTGGGGCTACTGGGTAACATATCGCGCAAAGCATGATCGAAACCGAACCGGTCCAGCCACGAAATCAACACGCAAAACGGCACGATGGCGTACAAACTCAACAAAAAACGAAACGATACCGACAGCTTAAGAGGACTAGCCCGATACGGCACAGAAATATCCGGGACCGACATATTGCTACCTTTATAATTATAGTTATCGGACGTTATTATGCCCATTTGACCTTAGGATTCAAGCGCTTGCTGAAACGTATTCGTAAAGACCATAGATTCTGTACAATTTCAGCCATTTAATCCGCCGCTCCCAGCATGAACACATTCGAATTACACCCACGCCTGCAACAGGATTGTTTCAACGTCGGACGGTTTCCGTTATCGCAACTGCTGATGATGAACGACAGTCAATATCCCTGGTTTATCCTGGTCCCGCAACGAACCGACCTATCCGAAATCTATCAACTCGATCGAAACGATCGCCAACAATTGATGAACGAATCCTGCCTGCTATCCGAAAGCCTAGCAGACATATATCGACCCGATAAACTCAATATCGCCGCAATCGGTAACCTAGTCCCGCAACTGCATGTTCACCACGTCGCCCGCTATCAACACGACAAGGCCTGGCCCGGACCGATCTGGGGAAAGTTCGAGCCTGTGCCATACCATGAACAGGAGGCATATGTTCAGATCCAGCGTTTACAGGAAGGTTTGCGGAAGCACCTAATATAACCGAAGAACAAGGGGAACTGTCAGAAAGGCAATTCCGGAGATCCGCGAAGATGGCGACAATGCATTAACCATTGGTGTTGGAAACACTCTTCGTCCCAAAATATTGCCAATAGGGATTTTCCAGCCATTGCGCCACAACCGCTTCGTCGGAACGTGCAAACGCATGTTTGAGGTAATGAAACCCGGCAATCAATCGTGTCGGCAAGGCGGGGCACCTTGATTCTCGGTAAAAAACTCACCGAAGGCGTCGTCCAGTACCTTCCAGTCAATCAGATTGGCCAGTTGATAAAGTTCGTGCTTCGGATTTAACAGGTCGGACAGCGGCGTATTGAACAAATCGATTTGGCCGCTCGTTTCTTGGAATTTTGGTTTCATTTTGAATAAAAAATTGCAAGAAATTAAACACTATCTTACCCGTTTCTTGCAATTATTACCCCTCTTTTGTGTAGACCACCTATTTTTAATCAATGTGTTACGTCTGTTTTTCGATTTTTTCGGGGACGACGATTTAGCATTTACTTTATATTTTCCAAACAAATATCGATTTATTAAAAATAAATATTATCTAATTTTAAACAAATAAAATAGGTTTTTATCTATACTTAATGATTTTACCAGCTCATGATTGCCAAGGTAATAGTTCAATGCCGCTTCGTCCGGACTTTGATTATGCGCGCTGTAAAACATAAAATATATGCTGTTAATGAGCTCTTGATTATTCAATGATACGAATGTTTCAATTTCATTTTTGAATTTAATATCGAAATTTATTTTGCGCCTAGAATAATATTGAAGCAGTCTATCGTTTTGATTAAGGTTAGTCAGTATTTGACTTCCGACAACGGTATTTTTGTATATAAAACTCCCTGTTTCCTTTATGAAAGATGGCTTCTCATGATTTCCCTCTGGTAACAAACGCTCTTGCAACCTACTAAGCGAAATATAATTATGAATCGTCGTAACCGATACCACTAAACATATGGAAATTATTATAGATCTTTTTATTTTTACCCCATCGTATTCAATATTGTCCTCTGCCAATTTAATTATACTATCTATAGCGATAGCGCTGAAAATTGCTAGAGGAACCGATACTAAATGTAGCCACCAAATGTGCATGTAAAGACTGCGCCAAAATATCAGCAAAGGGCAAAATGCGGAAAAAAATATAATTAATATAGTTCCCGTGACAGTTTGTTCTTTTTTAAGAAATGACCACCCCAACAAGGAAAGCAATATGGAAATAATGCCAAAACATATATCTACATTGTTAATTAACCTATAAAAATATTCAACAAGTGAAAAACTAACTTTTGCCTCTTTAATCGTTTTTGCAATTTCTCCATTATGAGTAAACGCCCCCATGTACGCGAGACCTTGGTTTAGCAGGTCATTTACCGACTCTTTATCAACAAGATATATACTGAATAAAAATGAAAATAAAGTAACTAATGGCGACACCAATATAACGAAAACCAGTTGCCAGTCGATTTTGTCATGTTTTTGTGCTACTACGTGATCGATTAACAGAGCACACGGTAAAAAATAAGCGGCCCAATCGCTAGCGGTTCCAAATATTATTGAAATACCCAAGCATATAAGCGTGGACATTTTATTGTTATCTTTATATTCTTTATAAATAAAAGTTATTAGCACCAGGAAAAACAGCGTAACAGCTTCATATCCAGGTTTTCGTCCAAAAAATATAGTCGACGGATAGGTTATAAAAAAAAATACAGACAACATTCCAAGTTGGGTGTTAGTACTTTTTTTGACTAAAAAAAACAGTATATAACCGGTCGCCAAGGTCGCTAATACGGATACAAGACGGGCTATCGCCTCAGTTTCACCAAATAAGTAGAACATAACCGATGTCAGTATTGGGACAAGCGGCGGATGATGAAGATAATATACTCCTTGCATCGGCTCAATATCTTCAAAATTAATAAGCTGGCCAAATTTTAATTCGAATATTCCAAACTTAAGATAGTTTCGAGCGATTGCTGAAAATAATGCACCATCACCATCGCCTAGCCCCACCCATGGATCTGCAATGCCCCGAACAAGAAGAACACATCCAACAGCTATTCCGCTTATAAGTAAAAAATGATTAACAATATCGCTACGGAACCAGTTGATGATTAATATTATTACACTTTGATTAGAGTAAGGTTTCATAAATACTAAATATTGATAGGCGTAATAACTTAGGGAAGTCTGACATGCGGTCGCAATTGTTACTGCAAGTATTGGCACCACTTCTTTCTGCACTAAGAAAAGATAAAATAAATAGTTAAGCAAGGCCATTGCCGTTGCAACTATGCCATACCGCATAGCTTCGTTCGCGGAGCGTGGCTTATCTACTTTGTAAGTGAAATAGCGATTGGCAAGCCAAGTAAATATCATTGCAAGCCCGATTGCGGGAAATCGCGCTAACCAAGGTGCTATATTCGAGTAAACCAACAGTTGCGTAATACCGGCATCGATAATAAAACCCAACCCGCCGACCAATAGAAACCTAGCAAACATAACCATCTATTTTTATTCTCGCAATTTACTTTGGTTCATATACCACATGCGTTTTTGTTCGAGGCGGCCTCGCGCGACGCTATCCAAAATCAATCCGCTAACGGTAAATATACTGGCCATCAAAACAAGACCCGTAACTAGAATTGCAGTTGGAAATCTGGGGACTAACCCAGTTTCCAAATAGGTCAGCAACAAAGGAAAAAACAAAATAATGGCTAATAACAGCAAGCTAATTGCAAGAACACCAAAAAAACGTGCAGGACGAATTTCTTTAAATAAAATTAAAAAGGTAAACATTATCCTAAACGCGTCGCGAAAGGTACGAAGTTTGCTTGTTGAGCCTTCCTGTCTAACGCCGTATTTAGTTGGTATTTCAGCGACCGGCATACGAAGCTGGCTAGCATGAACGGACATTTCGGTCTCAATTTCAAATCCACTTGATATTGCCGGGAAACTTTTTACGAAGCGGACGGAAAATACGCGATATCCCGAGAAAATATCTGTAAATAAAGGGCCAAACAGACTTCGATACATGGTATTAAAAATACGATTACCAATACCATGTCCCAAGCGATGCGCATTTTGATATACATCCTGCCGGGTGCCGACAACCATATCGAGATGCTCATCGACAAGGCGTTGAATCATTGCTGGAGCAGAGTGAGCGTCATAGGTTCCATCTCCATCAGCCATAATATAAATATCCGCGTCGATATCAGAAAACATCCGTCGTACTACATTTCCCTTTCCCGGCCATTGCTCCGACCGGACTATGGCGCCTGCGGCAAATGCTTCCTCTTTTGTATTATCCGTAGACCGATTGTCATAAACATATATATCGGCTTCTGTAAGAATTGAACGAAAAGTGGTTACAACTTTTCGTATGGAGAGCCCTTCGTTATAGCAAGGCAGAAGTACCGCGATTTTGGCCAATTTATTTTCAGTAGTGATATTCATAAGATGAGCTTTTTATGATTTCTATAGGATTATTCTAGCCGCTATCTGTAACAAAATTTCCGATAAAAAAAAATATATTCGCACATCTAAATCCAGTGTCGTCCGGGAAGAGCGTTGTTATTAATCTTAATCACTAATCATAAATTCAAGCGTGTCCTTACTATCAATGTCATAGCCAACGTGGCATGAATATATTCAAAACAGTTGTACATGATTACTGATCAACTTTCTTGTTCGGCTACCGTTTCGGCGCCTATTACGATAGGTTCAGACCCGCAGCACTGTTCGCGACCGCTCAGCTCATCCAGCTTTTTGAACAGAGGCCCGATGACGGATTGTTCAACGCCGCTGAAATACAAGCGTCCGGCATTGACCACCACAAATACCGAACTGAAATGATGCAAGAATGCCGCAATAATCGGATTCAGCAAGCCAAAGCTAGCCAAGGCCAAACCGGTACTGTTGAAGCCCACCGCCCACAAATAATTCTGCCTAATGATGCCGGTCATTTTATGCCCTAGGCGCAAGATAGTGACCAGATCCTGAGCATCCTGGCCGAGGATGACGATATCCGATGACACAATGGCCAGATTGACGTTTTTATGCCCGCCGATGGCGATGCCGACATTGGCGGCCGCCATCGCCGGCGCATCGTTGACGCCGTCACCGACCATCGCCACCTTGCCGTCAGCCTGAAACTTTTTGACCAGCGCGGTCTTGTCCTCCGGCGTGCAATGAAAATAATATTCGTCGGCATGGATATAGTCGGCGACCCGTTTGGCCTCCTGTTCTTCGTTGTCTCCCGTGGCCAGCACGACTCTTGCTAGGCCGCAGGCCCTTATCGTGTCGGCCAAGCCGTTCATCTCCGCCTGCATGATGTCGCGAATGACGATGACGCCCTTGACTTGGCGGTCGACCGCCAGCCAGATGGCCCGGCCGGTATATTCGATGGCGGGCAGTGCTATGTCTTGCAGGCTCAGGGTTTCGGCACTGCCCATCAATATGTCTCGGCCTTTGATCTTGGCCTTGATGCCGCGCCCCGGCAGGTCTTCGGCCTGCTCGACCGGCAAAAGTGCGTCTACGCCTTGTTGTTTGGCAAAATTAACGATGGCACTTGCGATCGGATGGTCGAAACGGGATTCTATCGATGCCGCCAGCGCCAGCAGTTCGGCTTGAGGTAGGCCGAGTTCGATGACTTGGTTGACCTCGGGTTCGGCCATGGTCACCGTGCCGGTTTTATCCAGAATCAGCGTCTTGATGTCTTGCAGATTTTCCAAGGGTTCGCCGCCGCGCGCCAGGATATTCGAACGCGCCAGGCGGCCGATATTGGCGGCGAAGGCGGTCGGCGTCGCCAGCGCCCAGGCGCAAGGACAAACCACCGCCAGCGCGGTTGCCATGACATGCAGGCTGCCGGTCATGAACCACAGAAAAAAAGCATAGGCCGTGACCGACAGCAGCAGTATCTGCACGGTGCTATCGGCGCGCTGCTGCAATTCGGACTTATTCTCCAAACTGGCTTCTATTTGCTGGGTAATCACGGCCAGGAAGGAATCGTCGCCGTTTTTATCGGCCTTGACCTGTAGCGGCCCGGTCAGATTCAAGGTGCCTGAGGTGACGTTTGCGCCGGTTTTCTTGTAAACCGGAAAGGGCTCGCCGGTGATGCTGGACTCGTCTATGCTGGAATTGCCCTCGATGATGACACCGTCTACCGGCACCATCGCGCCTTTGGGAATTAAGACCACGGCGTCTTTGCCGATTTGGTTGATCGGCAGCTCGACGATATTCCCATTTTGCAGCACTTGCCCGGTTTTTTTGCCTTCTTGGATCAGGTTTTGAATTTTTTCCCGGTTCTTGCGGATGATCGTGAACGAAATATACAAACCGAGACCGATGAACCAGGCGACCATCGCTCCGCTCAATGGCGCGCCGTCGATCAGCGTCACGGTCATGACCAGGACTATTATTAGCTCTGCCGACACCTTGCGCATGAATAATATGGTCTTTAACAAGGCTTCCAGATAAATCGCCAGACAGAAAAGATAAAACGGCAGGCCCAACCAGTACAAAACCGGCAGGCCGTACAGCGCATCCAGGCCGAACAGTATCACCGGAATCACCGAGGCGATGACGCGCAATAGCATGATGTCGCCGTGCGGGCTGAGTTTTAATAGTTCCGCATCGAATTTGTCGAAATAAGCTTTATAAGACATGGTTTTGTCCTTTACTGTGAAAGTCATGGTGGCGAAACGCAAGCACTGTGGCAACGGCAATCGCGATCATCGAAAACAGCCAAAACGTGGACGAGGCCGGATGTTCGCTAAAGGTCGCCAGCTGATAAAACAGTACCGCGCTTAGATGGGCCAAGCCGGTGGACCATAAGATCATGAAGGCCGACCAGGCCGGCGTGGATTCGCGGTACGCGGCGGCCGAGGTGGCGATGCATGGAAACAACAGAATGAACAACAAATAGGCGAAGGCACCGATTTGACCGTGAAAATGTGTATGTAGCGCATTAACGAAGCTGTCCTGACCGGCCATAGGCTTGCCGGCGCCGAGACCGAGCATCTTATTAAAGCCCGTCGGAATGGCCATAAACGCTCTTTTAACAGCACCGCCCAAATCAAAAGCTTGTCGCGGTTTTTCGGCAACCGCGTGATCGGTTTCGGCATAAATCGTTTTCAAGGTGCTGATTACAACGACCTTATGCAACACGCCGGTGAATAGCGCGACCGTCGCCGGCCAATTGTCTTGGCTTATGTCCAATGGGGCCGGCGCAGGCGTCACTCCACGGCCGGCGGCGCTTAGTACCGAATGCTCCCGATGAATCGCCCAATGGGGCGATGCGCAGCACCTGAAATTCGGTGCCGGGCGTTAAGCCCATCGCCAGCAGTTTTTGCCGGTAAGCCAACAGGTTGTGATCGTATTTGGCGATGCATCCCCAATCGCCGAGTTTCATGTCTTTCAATTTGATAGTCATGGCGCCATACTGCCGCAAAATCTTCATAGAGCGCTCTCAGCATATTAATCCGTCATGGATCATAGTATTATGATTTAACTTATATATCCGGTTTTTTCAAGCCTTCGGCGGATAGGAAATGATAGGACCGGTAGGCTTTTTCGGCTGCTAATGCATCCTCAAATAAAAGTAGTGGCCCTGATATTCGATTTCCCGCAGCATGCCGTTATCCAGCAAAACTTGCACGGCATTCCAATCCGCACCGGTCTTTGCCATCAGCTTTAATAGCGCATCCTTGCGTAGTGGATGCACGGCGCTGATGGCTAAAATGTCTTCGGCAAAATTGCCGGTCGACGCAAAGCCGTCGCCTTCATAGCCGGTCAATAACTCGATGTTTATTAGGTTTCGATTCAAAGTTTGGTAAATCCGGTTGACCGTCGCGGCGTCCGCCGCTATTGCGCTATTATCGGCGGTAGGGCGCGTCGGAATGGCTAGATAGCTTTTGTCGGGCGCCAATTTTTGTAAAAAAAAGTCCCAGGCCTTCTACCGCCGCGGGGCCGGTGTTGATGTCCTGTAACAGCATCGTTTCGGTGACCAAGGTTCCTTGAAATTCCTGTTTAAAATCCAGCATGCCCGACAGGATATCGTCCAGGTTCAGGCGCTGATCGGGCCGATTGATACGCCTCCAAATGGCTTCATCGACGCTATCCATCTTTAACGATACCCAATCGGCCTGCTTGAGCATATCGCGAACCTGTTTCCGCCAAATCAACGATGCATTGGAAATAACCGCAATCTTGATTTTCAGGCGCTGTAATAAACCGATGGCTTTGCCGAGGAAGGCATCGAGGGTAGGCTCGCCGTCCGGCACGAAGGTCAGATAATCGATCTTAGGGTTGTCCGGCTTCAGCTTTGCCAAATGCCGTTCGACGGCATCGAAAATCGCCTCGGGTTTGTAAAAAACGTGGAGCTTAATTTCAGTGCATGTGGTCTCCCCGACTTGGCAATACAAGCACGAATAGGAACAATGTTTCGGTGGAATATTGTTGATGCCGAGGCTATTGCCTAATCGTCTCGATGGTACGGGACCGAATACCAACATCATGCAATCTCCTAAAAAGCTAAGCTGCTACGAACCGGGACCGGATTTATTGATTCGCCGCCACCTTGGCCTCGGCGATGAATTTTTGCGCGAGTGCCGGAAACAACACGACCGAGATCATACCCGCACTGACCAACACCGCTCCCTTATCCGGTGACATCAAACCGGACGATACGCCGATTTCCGAAACGATGACAATCAACGGCAGGCCGGTTGCGGAATAAAGTGCAAACGGCAATCTCTGCTCGGCTGTCAATAACTTGCCGTAAAGCACGATAGGCGCGCCGCGCACCAACACCAGCAATAGCAGTAAAATAACGATCTGTACCGGCACCAACGGTGTCGACCACAAAGCGCCGATATCGAAACGCATGCCGGCGGAAATAAAGAAAAACGGGATCAAAAATCCGTATCCGATAGCGTTTAAGCTATGTCTCAAATCGGCGGATGCCTCTCCTTCGGTACAAAGATTAACCACCAAACCGGCGGCGAACGCGCCAATGACGACATTGATGCCGAATTTGCTCGCCAAAGCAACCAATAAGGCTTGAACCGCAATACAAATGCGCGCGGGCAATTGCCCGCTGGAGCGCATGGTTTCGGCAATCAAATTCATCCATGGTGAGGAACGTACCCTAATCGCCATATCGACGACCAAAAAACTAATACCGACGAAGGCCAGCATAAACAAGGTATGCCAAACCGTGCTATGTGTCGGAATCAGCGCAAACGAAATAATCAACAAAGGTCCGAATTCGCCCATGGCCGCCGCCGATAAAAGCAATGCCCCAAAATCCGCATCTATATTGGTGCTGTCCCGTAAAATCGGAGCGACTATGCCCAGCGCCGTAGTCGACACGGCAACCGCGGCCAGAACCGGTGGCACGTGTATCAGGCCGATGGCATAAAAAAATAAGGTGCCGGCCATCGCTATAACAAACGACAATACCCAACCGCCCAGCGCCAGCGTCAACAGCTTTCCTCTAAACTGTTCCAGGTCGATTTCGATGCCGACCATGAATAGCAGAAAACACAAACCCAACTCGCCCAACATCGAAATTAATCCGGCGTCCGATGCCAGATTCAATATTTGCGGGCCTATGGCCATGCCCAACAGAATTTCCATGACGACCACGGGCATGCGTAGCCGCTGCGGCAGACGAGACAACAAAGGCGCCAAAGCCGCGGCCAAGGCGATGAAAAACAGCTCCGTGCGATAAGATTCCATGGCAGCCTCCTGTCATTGATTATCATGGGCCGCTCCGGTTATTGCTACCTGGCGCGTGTCCGGGGAGTCTATGCGTGCAACGCTTGGGCTGTCAAACCCGTCTATGCCGAACGACTTTGTAAATCAGCTTTCAACTATTTAAAGACCTTTTCTTAATCATCAGTACGGGGCTTCGCTCTCGCCAGCGCGCCCGCAGCATCTTGCCAGCCTTCGCAGCTATTATGTCCCCTGCGGCCTCTGATTAGATTCAGCAGATATTTGGCCTTTGCGTAAATCACAAAAAACAGAAGAATAAGTTGCCGCTGGCGCGGGGATATTGGCGTGCGGCCGCAGATCAGCTTGTCCTCGTACTCTCCGCCGTCGATCATTCCAACCGCGCCCCAAGCGTAAACAGAAACCGTTGTGCCTAGAGGAAGCCTGGGGCCAAGCACAACGGCGTCCAGAAAATCGCCGTCCAGGCCGATGAATCCCGGCGCCGAGCCGTAGTTAAACGGACAGGGTAACGGAGAGATAAAATCCAATTTTCCGCTGGAACCGCGCTTTAGAAAGCTGCCGCGCGGGACCTCGATAATCACATCGACCGAAGGCGCGTCTTTGTTAATGTCCGTTGAACTCATCGATATAGGCTGAATTTAAATTTTTGGTTTCCTGAATGATAACGGCTAATTCGAAAATTAAAAGCAAACAGGGATTGAACACATGAACGGCTCTGTCTATTTAGATACGCATGGCGGCGGCCGTTCGATACTCCGATATACCCGGCGCAAGCGCCCTATCCGGTCATGCCGTTGCGATTCCTTGCTCAGCCATCCATAACAAAGACCGAGTTTGCTTTAGCTTTAAAAGCGGAATCCGTGCAAAAGTGCGTTTAAGCATTGCAATAGCCTGCTAAACTCTATAAGGCCTTTGCTCGAAACACCTTATTTGGATTCGCCGCGCCTGA
The DNA here is from genome assembly GCF_054172045.1 of Methylomonas sp. MgM2. NCBI lineage: Bacteria > Pseudomonadati > Pseudomonadota > Gammaproteobacteria > Methylococcales > Methylococcaceae > Methylomonas > Methylomonas sp. MgM2. The sequence goes on from NZ_JBSYXO010000015.1 coordinate 61,206, forward strand.
GCGAAAGTTCAAGTTGCACACCGTAATCAAAGATCGAGGTAAATCGGATGTTACTTTGGATACTCGTCTTCAGTTTATTGGGTAGCGTCGGCGCTGTCGGCATTTCGGCCTTGTTATTATTTTTTCCGCAGGGCATTCGTAAGACACTGATCCCTAATTTAATCAGTTACGCCGCCGGTACCCTGCTCGGCGCCGCTTTCCTAGGCATGATCCCTGCCGGTCTGAAACTGGCGCCAGCAAACGTCGTGATGCCTGCTGTACTAGGCGGATTTGTATTGTTTTTTATATTGGAAAAGCTGGTCATCTGGCGCCATTGTCATCAGACCGACTGCGAAATCCATCGCAGTGCTGCGCCGCTGATTCTAATCGGCGACGCTTTTCATAACTTCGTGGACGGTGTAGTGATCGCCGTAGCGTTTTTGAATTCAATTCCGCTCGGCATCGCAGCGGCCTTAGCCGTCATCGCCCACGAGATCCCGCAAGAGGTCGGCGATTTTGCAATCCTGCTCGACAGCGGCTACAGCCGAAACAAAGCCCTGCTGTGGAATGGATTATCGTCCGCCGCCACGCTGCCGGGCGCCCTGCTCAGCTATTTGTGGCTAGGCGAAACCAGCGCAGCGGTTCCGTACATCGTGGCAATATCGGCCGCCAGTTTCATTTACATCGCGGCGGCAGACTTGATCCCCTCACTGCACCGGCAAACAGGCCCCGACACCTCCCTACGCCAGCTGACGTTATTGCTGGCCGGCATCATCACCATCGCATTTTTTCATATTGGAGCTTAAGGACATGAGCAATCTAAGCGAAACCGAAATCCGCGCGCTCGAAGAAGCGCTCGACGACGAATATAAAGCCCTGGCAACCTACGATCAAATCATCGCCGACTTCGGTGAGGTCAGGCCTTTTATCAACATCCGCGAAGCCGAGGCCAGACACATCGAGGCGCTTTATGCGCTTTTCGCCCACTATGGCATAACGGTGCCGGAAAATCCTTGGACCGGCAAGGTCAACCGCTATCCGGACCTGAAAACCGCCTGCGAAGCCGGCGTCGCCGCCGAAATCGCCAATACCGCAATCTACCAACGTCTGACGCAGGCCACCCAACGTCCCGACATTTTGGCCGTGTTCCGCAATCTTCGCGACGCCTCGCAGCTACATCATTTGCCCGCCTTCCAGCGCTGCGCGCAAGGCGCGGGCGACGGAACGCGGCGACAGGCCGGCGGCTACCTAAGAAGGCAAGGCAGACGTCGCGGCGGTCACAAGACAAACTAAGCCGGTGCTTTTCGCCATGATCGATATCGAATCCAAAACGGCAGCGTTCAATGCCCATCATCAACGCCACGAAGCGTGGTTCGAAAAACACCGAGCCGCTTATATTTCGGAACTGTTGGCCGTGCGCCCCTTCGTGCCGTGGCAAGGAAACGGCCTTGAAATCGGCGTCGGCAGCGGCCGCTTCGCGGGACCGCTGGGCGTACGGTCGGGATCGACCCGTCGCGGGCGATGTTGGCTCATGCGGTAAAGCGCGGCGTAAAAGTCGTACCCGGAAGCCGACACTCTCCGGTCGATTTCGATTCTAGAATTGCAGATCAAAGCACCATCATGCCTAAATTCACCGCGATATGCGCCAACTCGGCGGTCGTATTCACCTTAAGTTTTTTCTTGATTTGCGTGGCATAGTTGGCGACGGTCTTGTGCCCAAGGCAAAGTTGATCGGCCACTTTATGCACTGTCATACCTTGAGCCAGTAAGTTAAACACATCGAATTCGCGCGCGGAAAATTTGGAAATGACAGCCTGATAGTCGTCAGGCTTGGGATGATCGCCTCCTACCTTTATCAAACCGGTTTCGACATAGGTCTCGCCCCGCATAATCGCGCCAATCGCCTCGGCCAGTATTGCCGGCGCACTGTTCTTGGTAATATAGCCTTTTGCGCCGGCCGTTAAGGCGCGGCTGACGTACACTTGCTCGCTATGCACGCTGAATACCAATACAGCGGCTTCAGGGTCGCGCGCGACGATACGGCGTATGGTTTCCAGTCCGCCGATACCGGGCATGGAAATATCCATTACCACGATATCCGGTTTCAATTCCTGACAAAGTTGAATGGCTTGCTCGCCGCGCTCGGCTTCGCCGATGACTTCAATATGGTTATCCGTCGCCAGCAGCATTTTAAATCCGGCTCTCACCACGCTATGGTCGTCCACCAGAATGATTCGAATCCTATCCATTATGCACAAGGAACCCAAGCCGTAACCGTAGTACCTTTGCCGAGCTCGGATACGAATTTGAGCTCGCCGTCGAGCGAACTGACGCGCTCTTTCATGCCGCGCAAACCGAAACCGAGATCGATGTTACGCACATCAAAGCCCAGGCCGTCGTCTTCAACGGTGAGCTCCAGTACCTTATCGGATTCAAGCAAGGTCAGACGAATCGACACCCGCCGAGCCTCGGCGTGTCGAATCACGTTGGTCAAACATTCCTGTATGACCCGAAAAACCTGTCGAGTCACGTTTTTATCCAGACTATCGACGGCATCGTCGCAGTGAATCTGTAAATCCAGCTCGGGATTACGTTCCGACCAATGATCCACCATGTCTTCCAGGGTCGCCTTGAGCCCCAGCTCCGACAAGACCAAAGGATGCAATTGTTGCATCATGGAGCGCAGAACCAGCATCAAATGATCGCAGACCTCGATAATGGTGGCGCTGATCTTGCCGATATCGACATTCGGCTTGGCGACGGTGGTCGCCATGACTTTAATGGCGGTCAGCGACTGGCCGAATTCGTCGTGTAATTCCTGCGACAAACGTTGCCGCTCGTCTTCCTGAATCGCCATTGAATGCTGAGTTAAAGCGCGGTTTTCCTGCTGGGCTTTTTTTAATTCCGCCGTCATATGATTGATGGCGCCGACGATACTGTCGAACTCGGCGATGGAAAAGAATGGGAGTTGTTGTCTGTATTGCCCGGTTTCGACCACATGCAAGCCATCGACAATCGCATCGATCGCTTTGAGCGATTTATTCATCACCAAATGTACAACCAGAAAAGTCAATAAGGTCAATAACGAAATCGACGCAAAAAAAACCTGGCTTTCCTGCCAGACTTCGGAAATCTCATCCAAGGGCTGTGCCTTGATGACCAGAGTCAAGGTTTCGCCGTCCGCGGTGGTTAAACGGTGCTCGACTTCCGGATAATCGCTTTTCACCCAATTAACAAACCAGGCCGGCGGCATGTCTTCCGGATGGCTCGGTTGTCGACGGGCCGCAAATTGCATCAGTTGCCCGTTCGGCTTTCGGATTTGAATGCTTAAATGGCGTGTCTGACGCAAGGCTCCGAAACGGGATAAATCATCCAGCGTCTGCGGCGTGCCCGTTATACCTAGCTTGATCAGCTGCAGCGCCAGGTGGATAGACGCGTCGACCTCTTTTTCAACGGCCTGTCTGGCTTGCCAGATAGCGATGGCCCCTCCGAGCACCAACAGGCAAGCGGATGAGAGCAGCACGCGTAAGATGATTTGATATCGAAGACTCATAATAGATAGCAAAGTCCGATGCAAACCGGATATTATCGCCATCCAAGACCCATGCTGCCATAGGAAAAATTCTTTTCTTTACGCCTAATGACGGGCTCGAATGCCGACCTGTAACCGGCCGGCGTTCGGAAGTTTCCGCTTAGATTCTGCTGACGCGATCTTTCAGGTAATCGGCGAACTCGGTCTCGATTTCCTTATGCAACAGCCCATATTCGACATTCGCCAGCAAGAACCCGAATTTAGAGCCGCAATCGTAGCGATTGCCTTCAAACTCGTAGGACAATACTTGTTCGTCTTTCATCAGTGCCGCGATTGCGTCGGTCAATTGGATTTCGCCGCCGGCGCCGCGTTCGGTGGTTTCGATTTTGTCGAAAATTGCCGGCGTCAGAATATAACGTCCGACTACACCGTTGTTGGACGGAGCCACTTCGGGCTTGGGTTTTTCCACGATGGATTTCAAAATCCCCACGCGCGGCGCTTTTTCGGTATATTCAACGATCCCGTATTTATGGGTTTCCTGCGGGTCGACACGCTCAACCCCAAGAATGCTGCTTTGTTCCTGATTGAATAAATCGACCATTTGTTTTAAACAACCCCGTTCGCCGTCTTCGATCAGATCGTCCGGCAATATGACCGCAAACGGCTCGTTACCGACGACCGGCTTGGCGCAATGTACCGCATGCCCGAGTCCCAAGGCTTCAGCTTGGCGGACGTACACACAGGAAACATTCGGCGGCAATAATTCACGCAGCATTTTTAACAACTCGGTCTTTCCGCTTTTTTCCAACTCTTTTTCCAATTCGTAGGATTTGTCAAAGTGATTGGTTATCGATTCTTTATTGCGGCCGATGACGAAAATCATCGTGTCCAATCCGGCAGCTACCGCTTCTTCTACAGCATATTGAATCAACGGCTTATCGACTATCGGCAGCATTTCTTTGGCGACTGCCTTAGTCGCTGGCAATGAACGTGTACCTAAACCGGCAACCGGGAAAACAGCTTTAGTTACTTTTATTGTCATATTTGCTCTATGTCGTTTTTTGGTTTTGACGAATTGATCTTGAAAGCCTAACCTTATTCCAAACTTAACTTAATCTATAGAAGTAGCTGTATTTTAGGCCATAATATTTATTTGTTTCACATCCCTTTCTGGAATATATCCCAATGATAAGACTGTTGGCGGCGCTATGGCTAGCGTCAATACCGTTGAAGACGGCTTGGGCCGAAGATTTGATGGAAATTTATCAACTCGCGTTGCAAAACGATCCCGAATTCAAAATCAGCGATATCAATCAGTCGGTGGCCGGAGAATTCAAGTCGCAGAGTATCGCACAAATGTTGCCTAATCTCGGCTTGTCCGCGAGCAGCCTCAAGAATCGTTTAAATAGTACGAAACAAAGTTATTTAAGCCCCACCGGTGCGTTGTTACAACATTTCTGGGACCACAGCCTGGTGATCAGCCTGACTCAACCGGTGTTTAACTGGAGTCACTGGGTGCAACTGGACCAAGCCGATAATAAGATAGCCCAGGCTGAAGCCGAATTTCAGGCCAATCAGCAAAGTCTGATGACCCGAACGGTAGAGGCCTATTTTAATGTGTTGGCGGCCGAGGATAATCTGGAATTCATCAATGCCGAAAAAAAGGCGATCGAAAAACAACTTGAACAAGCCAAACAACGCTTCGATGTGGGCATCATCGCGATAACCGACGTTTACGAAGCACAAGCCGCGTTTGACCGTGCGCAAGCGGCGGTGATCGAGGCTGAAAATCAAGTCGACAATAGTAAAGAGGTGTTGCGGGAAATTATTGGCGACAACCCTGCCGCCTTAAAAAAATTGACCCCCGAAATACCTTTGAGCCCCCCCCTGCCGAATGATATTTCAGCATGGGCGACCGCGGCCGAAAGCAACAATTTTTCTATCGTCGCCCAAATCAATCAAGCCGAATTCGTTCGGAAAACCATTGAAATACAACAGTCCAAACATTTACCGACCATCGATTTCGTGGCGAATTACCGGCAACAGGACAACGGAAACCTGTTTGGCTTTCGCGGCGATAATGAAAACTACGGCGTACAGTTAAACATGCCGCTGTTCGAAGGCGGCGATACCGTATCCCGAACCCGGCAAGCTCAATACGAATACGAAGCCGCAAAGGAAGAATTAACCAAAGTCAAGCGTAGCGTCAACCGTGAAGTCAAAGACGCGTATCGCGGGGTCGTTGCCAGTGTCGATCAAGTTAAGGCGTTAAAAACCACGACGGCGTCCAGTGAATTGGCGGTCGAAGCGGCCGAAGCCGGTCTTGAAGTCGGTACCCGCACCATGGTCGACGTGCTGACAATCCAGCGTAATTATTACCGGGCCAAAAGCGATTATGCGCAAAGTCGTTATCAATATCTGATTAACGGCGTCAAACTAAAACAGGCGGCCGGTAATTTGACTGACCAGGATTTACTCGAAATCAACCAATATTTGCAAAATTAATTTGCTTGAACACAGACCAAATTATGTCAAGAGATCCACTATGAACAAATTTTTATTTGTCGGTCTATTTGTTGCCCCAGTCGCCGCGACTGCCCAGAATTTCGGCGGTATGCCGATGGATGAAGCCCAAATGCAGCAAATGATGCAACAAGCGCAAGAAATGCAAGCGTGCATGGCCAATATCGATCAGGCGGAATTGGCCGCATTTCAGCAAAAAGCCGAAGCGATGAACGCTGAAGTCAAAGCGCTCTGCGCTGCCGGCAAGCGCGATGCCGCCATGGCCAGGGCCATGGCTTTCGGTAAAGAGTCAATGAACAGCGAGATAATGCAGGACATGCGGAATTGCGGCGAGGGCATGCGGGATATGATACCGAACCTACCCGGCACTGCGCAGCCGCAGACAGAAGGCGGCAAGCCCAGACACGTCTGCGACGAATAAGCTTCGCAACGAAATCAATTTTCGTCTTGCTCGCTTAAGTATGCTTTAATCTCTTGCCGGATGTCGCCGGGCAACTGTTTGTTTTTCGATTGCTTCTTTAGCGAATTAACGATGCGCCGCGCCGTTGCGCTATCTTCGTCCAAGGAGGCAAGATAAGACTCCAGCGTATTCAGCGCATTCGACCTTACATCTTCGTTGCGGTCGTTTAACGCGTCAATGAGCGCATTTTGCGTCGCTAATGAAGGCTCCTCGATATAAGACAAATAATCGGCGGTCAGCGCCCTCATCTCATCGGACATATCCGTTTGCAAAATGTCTACCATCATCTGCTCGGACTGCGGAGATGGATAAGCGGTCAATTGTTCCAAACCTTCCATGCGTTTCTCTAAATCAAGGTCCGACAACCATTGTCTTGCTAAATCGACCTGTTCCGATTCAAAAGCTTGATCTTCCGCTATTTGTTCAGGCGTGGGTTCGTACGATTGGGCTGTCTGAAATCTTTCGAGTAGCCGCGTCGAGTCAATGTTCTCCGGTTTGACTTGAGATTTCTTCTCTCGATAATTAGGCTCGGTTGACGACCAAAACCTCAATTCAGACCAATATCCGGTCTCGATTAACCATAATACGAATACCGCGGCGGATAGAACTAATATAATAATTATTTTTTTGAGCAAAATATTTAAAACCGGACAAGCTAAAGCAATAAATGAATAAGGTTAAAAACCCTAGTCTGAAAATTTAATCAAACCGGTCAAGACTTGTTCATAACGCCACCCGTCGATGAATACTGGCATATTAAACCAGGTTGAAGGCATGCCATTACCGTACGGCAATAGAGTTTTATATAGTTTTGCTCCATACGCGATTATCTTTTCCGTTGGCGTAAAAAACAGGCCGTGTGCTTGCTTATCGAGCAAATTGATGAAACGACACGCATGCTTTCGGAGAATCGGTGGGACCGGCATAAAATATTCCCCCGGCAAAACCGGGGGAAGAAATCATCATCGTTAAATTCTAAAAATATTGCGAAATGTTCATGATATCGGAATACCAAAGTTCTTTAGCGCCATCATCGCACGACGGATAGCCGCCGGCGTAGTCGATTCCAACTTCTATGCCGGCACCTTGAGCCAAACCATCGTCAGCAAAAGAACCTCTTATACGCCAGGCGATATTATGATCCGCACAAGAGGTATTGCCGCTAACACCGAGACCGCCGATAACTTGGCCATTGGCATCAAACAATGGCAAACCGCCGCCAAAAACATTGACGCCTCCTACATACTTATTGAGCATCGGATCGTTAGCTGTGCCAAACTTACTGCTACTTCCCGCGTATGCGAATTTCGTATCGACCGGGTTGCTATGCTGAAGGCCATACAGCGAGCCGCCGGGTTGAGTCGCAAGGTAAAGTCCTGCGCTGGTAAAACCGAAGCTTTGCGTAGCTGTGGTTGCGGACGACCCCTTGTTATTACTCAAACTCATTGCGGTATAAGCTTTTTGAGCCGAAATCACCCGGCTCGCGAGCCACTGGTCAGCTAACTTGGCACCGGTTTTTGCAACCGCACATACCTTACCTTCTTTCGTGACCACGGTGGCCCACATATCCAAGCTTAAATCCCCGTTGTTTTGAGCTTGCGCCGCGGTTAAAGCCGCCGATAATTGATCGTGGGTAACCGGACAACCTTTAATATTTTTTGCAATAACCGGAGCTGAAATTAACATCGCGCTAACGACAACAACTACATGTTTACCATTCATATAACCTCCAAAATTTAAACATTAACAATTTAGAACTAAGAATTCATGCCAAATTATTATTCTTCGCCGAATCTAAATAAATATTTAATTCAATAATTGCTTAATTGCTGAGGAAACGTAATGTATGCGCAACCCAACCCACATAATCTTTACGCAAGCCAGCGAAGAAATATGTTAGATAAAACAAGGTAGCTTGTCTATTTTTTTCAGCAAGACAAATTAGAATATTATAAATCACTATAAAATAAATTATCTTGCCGCGTTTTCAAGTATTCTTATTTTGGTTTCGGAGTTTATAGCGTCAAACTAAAGCAGGCGGAACCGGCAAATATCGTCCCGCTTAATCGCTTGTCGACAGAGTAATCAACAAACGTATAAATTCCATCACCCGATCGTTGAATACATCGTTATGGTCGCTAATGATTTCCTCGTCGACTCTGATATTTAGATAGGGGTTTTGTGGCGTAGTTTTTTTTAGATGCGTCAATACCGTGGATCCGAATACGGTCGAACCGCCCCGTGACTGCGTACTCCAGATGTTTTTGATGTTGTCGTGACTAGCAATTCGAAAGCCTTTTTCCTCGGCGAAAGGTTTCAGGGTGTGGCTGATTAAGGGAAGATAGTGACCTATGGTATTGCGGTCGGCTTCTCCTTCATCCAATTCAAGCGCGAAGCCGCAATCCTCACGGTTAATATCGTCGTGCGTCTCGAAAACGGTAGAGAAAATCCGACCTAACGGAAATAATGTGCCGGTCGCATCGTCCGCTTCCGAAGTCAACACGACCAAACGCGGCGTTTGTGATGGAAAATAACTGCAGCGAGCTTGCGCCATGTCGTAAAAAGGCGCGTAGCGGAGCGCTTCAAACGCGGGGTTTAACAGGACGACCAAATCTCCAAAGCCGTCGGCATCGCCGGTGTAGGCCTTGCCTTTCCCGCTGTTGACGAAGCGGCTAGCCAATATTTGTGAGGTCGCGCTAAACACCACGGCTCCGCCGAAGCTATGGCCTATAACAACCAGGCGGCTTTTCGCGTCCGGGTACATCACGTTATTCACATTGGCAATTTCTTCCAATTTGACTAACAACTCGCTAATGCCAAGGTAGCCAACATCCTGAGCGGTATTTTTTCTATCCCAGAAAGTTAGATAGTTGAACGGAGGAACATCGATCGATTCTCCACGCCAGCCCACATAGATACCCGCAACCTTCCGAGGTTTTTCGTTTCCTCCGGGCCGATGCTCGATCGCGCTGAGCATTGCGAGGTTATTTTTGAAGCTTTCGATGTTCTTGTCGCCCGGTTTGGCATTGTGATGCCAGCCGTGCACGAAAACGGTTAACAATAAACTTTCTTTTCCCGCCCGCCGGTACAAGGAATCCAGCAAGGCATCCATCTGCTTGCGATCGCGCATCTGGCCTTGGTCGTCTATTTCAACAAAGCCTAAGCTATACTCCATGGATGTTCCCGGATGGTGTATTTGAAGCGAATTTTTATCGCAGCGGTTTTCCTCGGAAACAGTGCACGATGTGTAATCGCTTCGATAAATGTCGTTGGAAGCGCAACCGCTTAAAAAATGAGATGAGCACATAACTATCAGCAGGGGTGCGATGTGGATTAGCCTCATATAATTCTCCGCTGGATAAAAAATGGACTTGCGCTTGCTCGCCGACCGGCTGAATATTGCAACAACTTAACCACAGCGGCGGCACGCATTCAGTTTAATGACGCGAGCAATTTTTTTGCACCCCGTTCGTTCGAATTAAAACGAGCGTCGATCCCGGGTAATTCGGTAAACATAGGCCATAAACGTCCGTTTGTCCGGTCGAAATGCGCATCCGCCATCGAAATGTTCCGGTTCAAATAAACCATCCACTGGTTCTAATCGACCGCGATTTTGGTGGATATGCTGAACTTACCGCGGCGACTTGGCATAAGCAACTAATATATATAACAAATTGTTATGGCTTGACACTTGCATACGAATCGATGTTTTCATCTAATCGGAATGTGTTATGTCGGCCTATTCTCAAGCAGTTTCGCCTAAAACCGGGTTTGCCGGACTTGTCGAAAACTGGCGCAGTGATTTGTTGTCCGGTTTTCTGGTTTTTCTGATTGCGCTGCCGCTTTGTCTGGGGATTGCCATGGCCTCGGGTTTTCCACCGATGGCCGGGATTATCAGTGCCGTCATCGGCGGACTGGTGGTATCGCGTGTCAGCGGCTCTTATGTAACGATTAACGGCCCCGCAGCCGGACTCATTGTCGTTATTCTCGATGCGGTACAGTCTTTGGGTGCAGGCAATGCGATGGCAGGCTATCGCTATACGCTAGCCGCGATCGTGATTGCCAGCATATTGCAGGTATTGATGGGCGTATTCAAGGCCGGCAAGCTTAGCGCTTTTTTCCCGACCTCGGTCGTCCACGGCATGCTGGCCGCTATCGGCATCATCATTATGGCCAAGCAGTTTCATACCTTGCTCGGCGTCAAACCGGAGGCCGATTCCTTAATCGGCACGATCGCCGAAATCCCGCACTCGATCATCGAAATGAACCCCGAAGTATCGGTCATAGGCATTATCGGCCTGGGATTGATGGTGATTTGGGCATTAATCAAAAATAAATATTTGAAAATGATTCCGGCACCGATTTTGGTCGTCATGATAGGTCTGGCCTTGGGACAATATTACGATTTGGATCATGCGCACAAATATTTGTTTTTGCCGGATGCGGAATTCTTGCCGCATCACGAATTTACCGTCGGCCCCAAATTTTTGGTCGCCGTTCCGGAAAATTTTACGGCCGGCTTTTATTTTCCCGATTTTTCCAAAATCGCAACTTATGAATTCTGGGTGGCGGTCGTTTCAATTTGTTTGGTGGGTAGCCTGGAAAGCCTGTTAAGCGCGGCAGCGGTCGACAAGTTAGATCCTTACAAACGCGATTCCGACCTAAATCGCGATTTAACCGCGGTGGGTGTCGGCAACATTGCTTCAGGCATGATAGGCGGTTTGCCGATGATTGCGGAAATCGTCCGTAGTTCGGCCAATATCAATAACGGCGCCAAAACCGGTTGGGCGAACTTTTTTCACGGTGGCTTTTTGCTGCTCTTCGTGGCCTTGTTTCCGAGGTTGATACACGAAATTCCGCTGGCTTCGTTGGCGGCCTTGCTCGTGTTTACCGGCTTTCGTCTGGCTTCGCCCAAGGAATTCGCCAAAACGTTGGAAGTCGGTTTGGATAATTTCGTGATTTTTTTGACCACGATCATCGGAGTCTTGGCTACGGACTTGTTGATCGGCGTCGCGATCGGCATCGTCGTCAAATTGCTGATGCATTTTGCCCGCGGCCTGAAACCGCACAACTTGTTTTCGATGGCCTACGATGTCAGCCAAACCGACGAAGACACTTATCACATCAAAGTCAGCGGCGCCGCGGTGTTTTCCAATATCATCAGTCTAAAAAGTTTGCTGGCCGATTTTCCTGCACAAAAAAATGTATTTTTTGATTTGAGCGATGCTAAATTGATCGATCATACCGTGATGGAATTCATTCACCACTTTACCAACGAATATATTCACAACGGCGGCCATTGCGATATTGTCGGATTGGATGAACACCGAGCCTATTCGAATCATCACCTGGCATCTCGGCGCAAATTGTCATGAAAGGGTATAAGCGATTTCGGATAATTCCAGGCTGAAGTAATCGAACGACAGTTTCAACTCACTGATCCCAGTCATTTCGACAACGAGTTAGCAATATGATTTTGATACTGGCCTATGCCGCCGTGTTACTTAGTTTCGCCTCAGGATTGCTGGCGCTTTTGGCTAGACAACGACCTCTGCTGCTCGCTCTGGCTGACCGCTATTTAAGCCGTTTTCCAGAGCATCGATATTGCCGGGAGCTTATGGGGCGGTTTCCGGATGAGAGCCGATATCCCGCGCTGTTACGAAAAGCCGTATTCGCGTTGCTGGGGATATCGGGCATCTTCGCCGTATTGGCCGGCTTGGCGGTTTTGATCGGGCAAACGACCGTTACCGGTCAACTCAGCCTTGGTTTACCTTGGTTACCCTGGCACGTACGCTTCGACGGTTTATCCGGCTTTTTCTTTGTGATCATAGGCATTGCGGTCGCTACGGTCAGCCTGTACGGGCCGGGCTATGTCGAAGCCTACGAGGAAGAAAAACACCCTTTCGCCGTACTGGGCCTGTTTACCGGCTTGTTCGTCTGCGGCATGTTGCTGGTGTTGCTGGCGGACGATGCGTTCTTTTTTATGGTCGCCTGGGAGCTGATGTCGGTCGCCAGTTATTTTCTGGTGGCATTTCAGCACGAAAACCCGGCGAACCGAAGAGCGGCATTTTTATATTTATTGATGGCCGAGGTTGGCGCATTGGCCATCATCTTAGGCTTCGGGGTGTTGGCGGGCTTTTCCGACGGCATCTCCTTCGACTCGATGCGGGGAGCTCGTTTGCCCGCGACCTGGGCGAGTATCGCCTTTGCCCTTGCCCTGCTGGGTTTTGGCATGAAAGCCGGTATCGTGCCGATACACGTCTGGCTGCCCGAAGCGCATCCGGTGGCGCCCTCGCATATTTCGGCCCTAATGAGCGGCGTGATGCTGAAAGTGGCGGTCTACGGCCTGATCCGATTCTGCTTCGACTTGCTGACCGATGTCTATTGGCAATGGGGTGTGGCGCTGTTGATGCTCGGCACCGTATCGGCCTTGGGCGGGATTTTGTATGCGATGATGCAGACCAATTTGAAACGTCTTTTAGCATACAGTTCGGTCGAGAATATCGGGGTGATTTTCCTGGTATTGGGGCTTTCGATGATATTCATGGCCAACGGCTTTCCGCAATTGGCCGCATTGGGTTTACTGGCCGCGTTGTTTCACGCCTTCAACCACGCCCTGTTCAAGAATTTGTTGTTCTTGGGTGCCGGTGTGTTGCAGCATCAAACGCATAGTCTGGATATCGACAGCATGGGTGGTTTGATCAGGCGCCTGCCGCAGACCAGTGTCTTGTTTTTGATCGGCTGCATGAGTATTTCATCGCTGCCGTTATTCAATGGTTTTGTGTCCGAATGGCTGGCATTCCAAACCGCGTTGCAAGTCGACGCGCTGAATAACGGCGTGTTGCGCAGTTTGATTCCGGTCTCCGCTGCCGGCCTCGCGTTGACGGCAGCCTTGGCGGCGGCCTGTTTCGTAAAGGTATACGGCCTGATATTCCTGGGCTTACCCCGCTCGCGCAATGCCGATAAAGCCAAGGAAGTGGAAGACAAAGGCATGTTGCTGAGCATGGCGATATTAGCGGGATGTTGTTTCCTGTTCGGGATTTTTCCGTCATCGGTCATTCATCTGTTGAATCATGTCGCTCAGCAATTGTTGGGGCAGACCTTGCCCAGCGCGAATACATTGAGTTGGTTGTGGCTGGCGCCGGTGTCGGCCGAGAAAGCCTCTTATTCCCCGGTATTGGTGTTAATCAGCGTGCTGGTCGCGGCCGGCATCCTATTTTGGTATTTGCGGCGCGATCCCAGCACGAAAACGATGCGCAGCTCGCCGGCCTGGGACTGCGGTTTCGGCGGCCTGACGTCCCGCATGCAATACAGTTCCAGCGCATTTACCATGCCGTTTCGGCGCATATTCGCCAAGGTTTGGCTGATAGACGAGCAAATCGACAAGGAGCGAAAAGGTGCGGTCAACATGAATGTCGCTTCCATCCAGTATCGTTTACAGATACAAGACCACAGCTGGCCCAAACTGTATCAGCCCGTCGCACAGGGCATTAATCAATTGGCGAGACAGGTCGGCCGCATTCAAACCGGGAACATCCGGGTTTACCTTGGATATTCCTTTGTCACCTTAATCATCATGCTATGGGTGGTCAGTTAATGAGCTGGTTAGTCGCCGTCCTTCAAACCGTTTTATTCGTCGCGTTGGCGCCGCTGTTGAGCGCTTGGATCAAATGGTGCAAATGCCATTTGCAAAACCGCAAGGCACCGTCGCTGTTGCAACCTTATCGCGATCTGCTGAAGCTGACCCGCAAACAACCGGTCGTTGCCGAGCATGCTTCATGGATATTCGTGCAATCGCCTTACATCATGTTCGCGGCGATGGTGCTGGCGGCATCGGTCGTGCCGCTAATCGCGGTCGAATTGCCGACCGCCGCGAGCGCCGACGTGATCGTGCTGGTCGGTTTCTTTGCATTTGCTCGGTTTTTCCTGGCCTTGGCCGGCCTGGACATCGGCACGGCTTTCGGCGGCATGGGCTCGTCGCGGGAAATGACGATTTCTTCGCTGGCGGAACCGGCCATGCTGATGGCGGTGTTTACGCTGACCATGACCGCTTCGACCACTAATCTATCGCTGGCGATACAGCATGTGCTGACGGAAGGTATGGTACTCAGGCCGTCGTTCATCTTCGCGATGTTTGCCTTGATTCTGGTGGCAATCGCCGAAACCGGCCGGATACCGGTCGATAATCCGACCACCCACTTGGAGCTGACGATGATACACGAGGCGATGATATTGGAATATAGCGGCCGTCATCTGGCTTTGATCGAATGGGCGAGCCAGTTGAAGTTGATGCTGTACGGGGTGTTGATTGCCAATATCTTCCTGCCTTGGGGCATCGCCCGGGATTTTACCGCCGAATCACTCGGTTTCGGACTGTTGGCCGTCACCGGCAAGCTGGCGGTGTTAGCGATACTGCTGGCCTTTGCCGAAACCCTGGTGGCGAAAATGCGCTTGTTCAGAGTGCAGGAATATCTCAGTTTCGCCTATCTGTTGGGTTTGCTGGGAATGTTGAGTCATATTATTCTGGAGGCCTCGCGCTGATGAATATCGAACAACTGGATTTCTACACCCAAGCCATTTTATCGATGGCGGCACTGGTGGGACTCACTTCGTTTCTGATGTTGGGCCAAGGCCGATTGTTACGGCTGATTTTCGTTTTCACGCTGCAGGGATTGTTATTGACCTTGACCACGGCACTCGCCGCCTACAGTTTGAACAACCATCATTTGTATATTTCCGCCTTTCTGACGCTGGTGCTGAAAGTGGCGTTCATTCCGTGGATGCTGAGGCGGCAAGTCTTGGTGATGAATATGCACCGCGATGTAGAGGCCTTAAAAAACAAAACTGCCGTCATGTTGCTCGGCGCCGGCCTGATGGTATTCAGTTACTATGTGCTGCATCCCGTCGTGCAAGGCTCTACCCTTATCATGCTGAATGCCTTGGCCGTTAGCCTGTCGGTTGTCATGCTGGGCATGCTGTTGATGATTTCCCATCGGCAGGCCATCGCGCACGTGGTCGGATTCATGTCCATAGAAAACGGCTTGTTCTTTGCCGCAATCGTCGCTACCAAAGGCATGCCCATGGTCGTGGAACTCGGCATCGCCTTCGACGTGCTGGTCGCCGCCGTGTTGTTCGGCATATTTTTCCTGCACATCCGCACCAGCATCGATTCGCTGGACGTGGATCGTTTAAACCGCTTGCACGAGGTCGATCAATGATTGCCGCCTATTTGGTTTTGCTCGTTCCTTTTATCGGCATCGTGTTTTTTGCGTTCTTCGGCCACAAACCGGAAACCGGCCGCTTCAATGTCCGCTTTAACGCCGTTACGCTGGCCGCAACGGTTTGGTTGGCCGTTAATGTGTTAAATAACGGCACCATTTTATCCGGCGGCCGGGCCTTCATCGTCGATTCATTCAATGTTTATCTGATCGTTTTGACCGCTTTCGTCGGCCTGACCACCGCGATATTTTCGGCGCCTTATATGGAGCATGAAAGGCAGCTTGGCAAATTGACCGAAAGACGCATGAGGCTTTATTACTCTATGTACCAAGGCTTTATGCTGGCGATGTATCTGGTGTTGACGACCAACAACATGGGCATCATGTGGGTGGCCATGGAAGGAGCGACGCTGGCGACGGTATTGTTGGTCAGTCTGTACCGCACGCCGGAGTCCATCGAAGCGGCTTGGAAATATTTTATTTTATGCGGCGTCGGCATCGCACAAGCGCTGTTCGGCACCATCCTGCTTTATTACGCCGCCAGTCAAATCGGGGATGGCAGCACTGCATTATTGTGGTCTGTGCTCTACCATCACGCCGATAAATTGAATCCGGATATCCTGGAAATCGCCTTTGTTTTCATGCTGGTCGGTTACGGCACCAAGATTGGCTTGGTCCCCTTGCACAACTGGCTGCCCGACGCACATTCCGAGGGGCCTACGCCGATGTCGGCCATTCTGTCGGGACTGCTGCTTAACGATGCCTTGTACGCGGTGGTGCGTAACAAGATGCTGGTGGACGGCGCCACTCACACGGACATGGCGGGCTTGCTGATGATGGGTTTCGGCTTGCTGTCGTTCTTGGTGGCCGCCTTGTTTCTACACCGGCAAAAAGACATCAAACGCCTATTCAGTTATTCCTCCATCGAACACATGGGCGTCATGACCTACGCCTTCGGCATCGGCGGGCCGCTGGCAACCTTTGCCGCGTTATTGCACATGACCGTGCATTCCCTGACCAAATCGGCGATATTCGTGACCGTCGGCCACGCCTCGCAACTGGCCGGCACTCAGAATATGGACAAGATACGCGGCTTGATCAAGACCCAGCCCGAGATCGGCTGGGGCCTGTTGATAGGCACGGTCGCCATTGCCGGTTTTCCTCCGTTCGGCGTATTTACCAGCGAATTTCTGGTATTGCTGGCGACGATGGATAGCTATCCGTGGTTGACACCGCTGCTGCTGTTAGGCATCGGCATCGCCTTCGCCGGCCTGTTCCGCCATATCCAGCCCATCGTTTTCGGCGATAGGCCGGAAGGCCAGCAAGCTATCCATGCCAATCTGTGGCCGGTGATGATACATCTGGCGCTGGTTTTGTGGCTGGGCCTGGCCATACCGGGTTTCCTGGCCAACTGGTTTTCGCAGGCCACCTATCTAATCTCCGGGAGCATGCCGTTATGAACACCATCGATTGGCTGATTGAATTGCAACAAACCTTGGATGAAAACGGAATATCCATTGAAGCATCGGCAAACAACGCTGGAGTCCGAATAACCGCCTGGCAAGTCGATAGCCAAACCTGGCAGCATGTGGCCGAATTGGCCTTGCAACGGGATGCGCGCTGGTCGGCCGGTTGGGCCGAGCACGACGGAGACCGTTTCACGGTTCATGCGTTGCTGGAAAAACAAGGGACTTATTTGTGGCTGTACTGCCTGCTGGACCAAGCTTATCCCGAACTGCCCAGCCAGGCCATCGTATATCCCGCCGCCGACCGAAGCGAACGTCATACCCAGGATATGTTAGGCATCAATTTTACCGGCCACCCCGATAACCGGCCCTGGACTCGGCATAAAGCCTGGGGTAAACATGATTATCCCTTACGTAAGGATTTTGCCGTGCTGGGACAGCCGGAAGACGTCACGCCGCCGGATACCGATTACGTGTTCGTCAAGTCCCACGGCGCCGGTACCTACGAAATTCCGGTCGGTCCGGTACATGCCGGCATCATAGAGCCCGGCCATTTTCGTTTTCAGGCCGTCGGCGAGCTGATCCTGAATCTGGAAGAACGCCTGGGCTATGTGCATAAAGGCATCGAAAAAATTGCCGAAGGCCGATCCCCGCGTGCGCTAGCCCGGCTGGCCGGCAGAGTCTCCGGCGATACCACGGTCAGCCATAGCTGGGCGGCCTGCATGGCAATGGAGCGGGCCGCCGGCCTGAGCATTCCGCCGCGCGCCGCGTTGATCCGGGGTATCTTGGCCGAACGCGAGCGGATCGCCAACCATTTGGGCGACATCGGCGCAATCTGCAACGACGTCGCCTTCACCTTCGCCCAGATCCAATTCTCCCGTTTGCGCGAAGACTGGTTGCGGACTCAGGCCAAAATCTTCGGGCATAGACTGTTGATGGATTGCGTGATACCGGGTGGAATCGAATCCGACTTGTCCGATGCGGATTGCGACATGCTCAAACAAGACATCATTAGGCTCAGAAAGGAGTTGTCGGACCTTATCACGACGCTGGATTTGAATTCGTCTCTGGAAGACCGCTTATATACGGCGGGTTTTTTATCCGAGGACATCGCGTCGGCCTACGGCACAGTCGGTTATGTGGGGCGGGCCAGCGGCCAGAATTTCGACGTGCGCCGCGATGCGCCTTATGCGCCTTACGACCAAGTCACCTTCAAAGTGGCGTTGGAAAAACAAGGCGATATCGCCTCGCGCTTCTGGATACGTTATAAGGAAATGATGGCTTCGATGAAGTTGATCGAACAATTCATCAATCTATTGGAACCGGGCGAAATCGTGACGAAATGGAGAACGCCTGCGGAAGGCAGCGCGGGTTTAGGTATAGTCGACGGCTGGCGCGGCGAAATCGTCACCTTCGTCCGCTTTGGCGGCGACGACACCATCAGCCGTTTTTATCCGCGCGACCCCAGCCAACTCAACTGGCCGGTGTTGGAAAAACTGGTGTTGGACAACATCGTGCCGGACTTTCCGGTCTGCAACAAATCCGTGAACGCTTCCTATTCCGGCAACGATTTATAGGCTACAGTCATGTTGAGACTATTCAAAAAAATCCTGACCACCGGCATCGTCACGGAACGGATCAAGCCGCCTAAAGACGATGAATTGCAACAATTGGGCCTTGAAGTCAAACGGCATATCGACCGCAAATTTTCCGGCAGCATCGCAATACGGGAAATCGATGCTGGCTCTTGCAACGGCTGCGAATTGGAAATCCATGCGCTGAACAATCCTTATTACGACGTCGAACGCTTCGGCATCCATTTTGTGGCGTCCCCGCGCCATGCCGACGTATTGCTGGTCACGGGGCCGGTATCGCGCCACATGCAAACCGCCTTGCTGCGCACTTATCAAGCCACCCCGGATCCGAAATGGGTGATCGCCGTCGGCGATTGCGCCGCCTGCGGCGGCGAATTCGGCGTGTCTTACGCCAGCTGCGGCGCCGTATCCAATGTGATTCCGGTCGACCTGGTCATCTCCGGCTGCCCGCCCGCACCCTTGGTACTCATAAAGGGTTTATTGAAATTAATGCAGAAGCGCTAGCACAAAATAGCGCTGGCTAGTTTGCAACAATCTCAGGTAGCATACCCGTCCTGCGCAACTTATCGTTAACCTGCGTTGAACCGGATTTAATCGGTTTGATTGCACTTTCCAGGTTAATCAGTCGGAGAAACAGCCATGAATAGAAAGTTGTTGGGTTCACTCCTAATGCTTATGCCGCTCGTCGCCGACGCAAAGCCTCAGGACGCGCGTTCGTTGCCGCTCGATCAAATAAGCCTGGAGCGTATCAACATTCAGGGCCACGTCCAGACCTGGCGGTTACGTAAGGTTTGCATAGACGGTCAGGCTTACCTATTTTTACTCCAGGGAATTACGGAAGTGCCTATGAGTATCGCCGCATCGTTCAAGGACGGAATACCGGAACAATGTCGCCTCGCTTCTTCGGCCAATGCCGGCGACGAATAAGTGATAGCCGACGCATTCAGCCGTCAAACTCGGAGATATTTCCGCTGGCCTCGGCCAATTCGGCATTAAAGCTTTCACTAGCGATAAACTTCGCCAGCGCCGCGATATCCGAAGACAGCGACCGGTCTTCCGCCAAAAACGGAATTTCGCGGCGTATCAGACCATGTATTCCGGCCAATCTATCGGGTAAGGCCGCCGCTTGGCGTAAATCCAAAGCCTGGGCCGCGACCAGCAGTTCGATGGCTAATATTTGCCGGACATAGCCCACGACTTGTAAAGCCTTCAAACCTGCGGCCGGCCCCATGGGAACAAAGTCTTCCCTATCGCAATTGGTGGGAATGGAATTGATGCCGGCCGGCACGCAGAGCAGCTTGCATTCTCCGGCTAGGGCCGCGGCCGTCACATGCACCATCATCATGCCGCTGCTGACGCCCCCGGATTCGGTTAGAAAACAAGGCAGGCCGCTTAAACGCTCATCCATGATCATGTTGATCCGACGTTCGGAGATAGAACCTAAAACGGTCAATGCGGAAGCCAGATCGTCGCTAACGCGTGCCGGATAAATGCCATGAAAATTACCGCAAGAATGGACTTCGCCGCCGTTCGCATCGGCAAACACCAGAGGATTGTCGGAAACGGCGTTGATCTCGGCCTCCAAGGTCGTTTCGCCGGAATCGATCGCCAATTTAACCGCGCCATGTACTTGAGGTGCGCAACGCAGACAATAAGGCGCCTGTATGAAACGCCGTTCCGTCTTGGCGCGTTGAGCGCAGCTACTGCCGGCCAGCCAAGCGGCGATTTCCCGCCCGACGGTCAAGGTTTGCGGGTGGTGAGTCTGCAAGACTATGTCATCCAATACCGACAGTGCACCGCCAGTGGCTTCCATACTCATTGCTGCGGCTAAATTGGCGACGCGCAGCAACTGTTTCGCTTCATACCAGGCTTTAAGCGCCAATGCCGTGGTATATTGGGTGCCGTTGATCAAGACCAGCCCTTCCTTGGGGGCCAATGACATGGCTTGCAAACCCAACTGTCCAAGCACTCGCTCTGCGGAGACGCGCTCGAATCCGTTTCCCGCCGGCAACGGGCGGGTGCAAAACCCTTCCCCGATAAGAACCGACACTGCATGAGCCGAAGGCGCGAGATCGCCGGATGCGCCAACGCTGCCGCGCGACGGAACGCAACCCAGTATCCCCGCATTCAACAAGCGGACTATAAAATCAACGGTTTCCGGGCGAATGCCGCTAAAGCCACGACTAATGGTATGCAGACGCAACAGCCATAAAGCCAGCACGATATCGCGAGATACCTCCTCACCGACGCCGCACGCGTGAGACCGAATCAGGTTGATTTGGAGCTGTCGTAACTGATCCGGTGCAATTCGGCGTTCGGCAAAATGGCCGAATCCGGTATTCACGCCGTAAATCAATGCATCGCCCTCTCCCATTCTCGCAACCAAATCCGCGCTGGAACGCATACGCGCGAGCGCTTCCGTGGCAAATTCCAGTTGCCAATGTGCATCCGGCTGCATCGCCGTTCGGGCAAACTCCCACACCGTTTGCGGGTCTAAGCGTTGTCGGCCGAACTGAAAGTATTCGGCTGAGGGCGGGTCTGGCTTAGTCATATTTCATCGTCATGGCCGTTAAATCCGTCGGTTCTGCTTGAGTCGTTATTGCGTTCTTATGCACTGCATACGGGCAAAGGGTGATTGGGTTGCACTCTATTCAGCATTCGTTCAACACCGATAGGCTGCGTTCAGTCCTTCCGACTCGACCCTATTCAGGCCTTGAACCCACGTCCGCACAAATCGGTTTTGTTAAATCCCGGACCACGATAGCCTGCTGACGGCTGGTTGACAATTTTTTCTTGCGGCTCTAGTGCACATCATGCAAAATCCGGCATCTTTTTGATGCAAAACATGCAGGCGGGCCGATATATGGCGCAAATCGCCCCCGACGGATTCTCCGGAAACCAGATGCCGAAACAGGTCTCAATCTTCCGGCTTGAACGTAAATCAGGCTCTCACCGCACGATTTGCAGCGTTTGACCGCAAACAATTCGGGAAAAGAAAATGTATGGACGTTAGAGCTAATTTGCCTAGGACGTACTATACTGCCCCCCTATATTCCTTAGCTATTTATGAACCTCATTATGAAAAAACCGCACATCAGCGCTGAAAAGCCATTGGAAACGACCAAAACCGAACCGGCGGTTGCCGCCAAACCCGTTAAAGCTGCCGCAAAAAAGACGAGCACCGCCGGAAAAACAGCCAAACCCGTCTCGCCTAAAACCAAAGACGACCAAGCCAAAAATGAAGACTTAAGCTCTGCAGCGGCACCCCAAAAATCGGCAGCCAAAACCGCCGCTAAAAAAACCGAAACCGTCATGTCGACCTTAACGACATCGGAACGCGTCGGTTTAACTGCCGGCAATATTTGGAACTACCTGTCCGAAAACGGCGCCACATCGGTTTCCAAGTTAATTACCGAGCTTATGGAAGAAGAAAAAATTATCCAACGTAGCATCGGCTGGTTGGCTCAGGAAAACAAAATAACGATTGATTCGGTTAATCGTGTTGAAACCATCACACTGATCTGACGCAAAGCTTTCCATCGTTCCGAACGGATTGACGCGCCTGCGTTCCGGTTGCCGTCAATCCTCATGCGAACCGGAAAGCATTGCCGGGAAATAGACTGTTTCCATGAAATTCAGAAACACGAATGGGCGTTAAAATAAAGGGACTGTTATCAAACGGAGCTAGTTGAATGACGAGTGATTGTCTACCCGTTCGCCGCCTTCCATACTATTTTTGCCCGGAACATCCGACACGGTTCGTATAAAACTACTCCATCCTTTATGCCTTAAAACCTGAACGGTTTAAAGGCTAGACGTTTGCCCGTATAATTGTTTGATCTTAACCCGACTTCTGGAGACTGCCTCAATGGCCGATGCAAAACACTGCAAACTGTTAATTTTAGGGTCCGGTCCAGCTGGTTACACCGCTGCCGTTTATGCCGCGCGCGCCAACCTTAATCCTGTCATGATTACCGGTATGCAGCAAGGCGGCCAGTTAACCACGACAACCGATGTCGATAATTGGCCGGGCGACGTCGACGGTGTGCAAGGGCCGGAACTGATGGACAGAATGCTGCGCCATGCCGAACGCTTTAATACCGAAGTCGTTTTCGACCATATCCATACCGCAGACCTTTCGAAACGTCCGTTCACGCTGACCGGCGATGCAGGCGTTTATACCTGCGACGCATTGATCATCGCTACCGGGGCTTCGGCTAAATATCTGGGGCTGCCATCCGAAGAAGAATTCAAAGGCAAAGGGGTATCCGCCTGTGCCACCTGCGATGGTTTTTTCTACCGGAACAAACCCGTCGCGGTGATCGGCGGCGGCAATACCGCGGTCGAAGAGGCCTTGTACATGGCCAATATCGCGTCGGAAGTCGTCGTCGTACACAGGCGCGATAAATTCCGCTCCGAGAAAATCCTGACGGGCAAATTAATCGAAAAATCCCAAAACGGAAACGTCCGTATCGAATGGAACAATACCTTAGACGAAGTTCTAGGGGATGACATGGGAGTTACCGGTATCCGCATTAAAAGCACCCGGGACGATTCGACTAAAGATATCGATGTGCACGGTGTATTCATTGCCATCGGCCACACGCCGAACACCGATATTTTCGCCGGCCAATTGGAAATGAAGCACGGTTATATCGTCGTCAACAGCGGAATCAACGGCAATGCCACGGCAACCAGCGTACCCGGCGTATTCGCAGCCGGCGACGTAATGGACTCGCATTACAAACAGGCGGTCACTTCAGCCGGCGCAGGCTGCATGGCTGCATTGGATGCCGAGAAATTCCTGGACGAAACTTCCGCTTAAATCTGCGCGGGATTGTCCTTACGACAATCCCGCGTCGATATTTGATGCATGCAACTACGCATTCTCGACCCGTTCGATCCGAATCAAAATTTCCCATCACTCGATAAGGCCCTTAAGGAACCCAACGGGCTCATCGCGGTGGGAGGCTGTTTATCGCCTCAACGCATTACAAACGCCTATCGCCAAGGCATTTTCCCGTGGTTCAACCCCGGTGAACCCATCTTATGGTGGTCACCCGAGCCGCGTTCGGTTTTGTTTCCCGATAATCTCTACATATCTCGCAGCCTAGCGAAAACCTTGCGCAAACAAGCATTTCAGATTCGATACGACAGTGCGTTCGCCGAAGTGATAGACGCCTGCGCGGAGCCGCGTCAGGTTTATGGAGGTACTTGGATAACCAACGATATGAAAATGGCCTACCAGCGCTTACACGAGCTCGGTATCGCGCATAGTTTCGAGGCTTGGCAGAACGGCCGCCTGGTCGGAGGTTTATATGGACTGGGCATAGGCCGGGTGTTTTTTGGCGAATCGATGTTTCATCGGGTCAGGGATGCCTCTAAAGTCGCCTTCGTGCATTTGGTCAAGCAGTTGACGGCCTGGGGATATAACTTGATTGATTGCCAGGTTTGCAGCGATCATTTGTTGAGCCTCGGCGCGGAGGAAATCCCGCGCGGCGACTTTGTCGACCTGCTCGACCGTCTTTGTTCCCTCACACCTGCCGCCGAAGCATGGAATAGATGATTTCCGTACCGCTATGGCTAACGCAAGAACATCAATGCAGCTATTTCGATAATAGGCTATCGCGTTCGGCCGTTGTCCACCCCGAATTCGAGATGGATACCAAGCTATATTCCCAGCTGATTACTCAAGGCTTTCGCCGTAGCGGAGATCAAGTCTACAAGCCTTACTGTAATGCATGTCTAGCGTGTGTTCCGACTAGAATCCCGGTCAAACAATTTCAACCGAATCGTGCGCAAAAGCGTTGCCTCAAGCGTAATTCGGAAACGGCTGTGATAATTAAACCGGCCGGTTTCGATCACGAGCATTTCGACCTGTACCAACGTTATCAGCGCGCGCGACACAAAGAAAAAGATGAAGCCGTCTCCTGCAGCCGGGGCGATTACATTCGGTTCTTAGCCAGCCATTGGTGCAACACCTGGTTTGTCGAGTTTAGCGTTGCTAACCGACTGATGGCCGTCGCCGTCGTCGATGTATTGGAAAACGCCCTATCGGCGGTTTATACCTTTTTCGATCCCGAATTTAACCGATACAGTCCAGGTGTCTACGCCGTACTTTGGCAAATAGAACAGGCCAAGCGCCGCCGGCTCGATTATGTTTATCTGGGCTTTTGGATCAAAGAATGTCGTAAAATGAGTTACAAAATTCAATATCAGCCGCTCGAAGGCCTTATAGCGGACAAGTGGCAAACCATTTCCGAACACGCTTCGATTTAACGAGGAAAACCCAGTGCCCAAAGCCAACGAACTCAAGCAAGGAACCGCCGTCGAAATTAACGGTGAGCCATATGTGGTTAAACATATCGACGTGCGTAATCCGACCTCGCGCGGCGCGACGACGCTGTATAAAATCCGTTTCACCCATATGAAAACCCGACAAAAACTGGACGAAACCTTTAAAAGCGACGACATGCTGAAAGCCGCCGATTGCTCTAGGGTGAACGTGCAGTATTCATATCAGGACGGCGATACCTATTACTTCATGAACACAGAAACCTACGACCAATACAGCCTCTCCGTAGACGACTTGGAAGGACAGACCGAATATTTAACCGACGGATTGGATGGAATCATCATGTTGTTGATGGACGACGCAGCGCTCGGCATACAGTTGCCGACCACGATTACCTTGCAAGTCGTCGAAACCCCGCCGGCGATGAAGGGTGCCAGCGCGACCAACAGAACCAAACCGGCCAAGCTGACAACAGGCTTGGAGATTCAGGTACCGGAATACATAGAAACGGGTGAAACCATTAAGGTTAATACCGAAACCGGCAAATTTTCATCGCGCGCTTAACACCATTTTCGTTTTAACATTACACCCAGGCCTGCCACCATCAGTCCGGCGGATGCCGGTAACGGCACGTTACTGATGGTGGCCGACGAGACAATTGGTACGATTGGATTGCCGTTGGCGTCCGCGAATGCGTTGACATCAATATATAACCGGGTTGTGCCAATATTGATAATATCGAAAGAAAGCGTGGCCAGAACAAATCGATCCGCCTGTAAATTGTCTAAATTTTCCGGAGTATCCAGGGATAATTCAAACACATTGACGACACCTGGCTCGGTAAGGTGCGAGGCGATAGGATTGGAAGCAAAACCGAACAGATCCAGTTGATCGCCCAATGTTGCATCGCCGAACACCACGCCGGCAAACGTAAGGTGAGTCGAGTCGAAATGAACATCTAGATCATAAGTACTCAAGGAGGATGCTACTCCCCCGTCAAGTCCGGAAACCTCCAGCGCCATGTCGACGCTGTCGGCCGTCCGAGAAACCTCGGAAAATCCGAGATCGACGGACGCTTGCAAGTTATCGTCTATTAGCAGCAGCCCGATTAGCAATAATCCTTTGAAGGCATATATATTCATTTTATTGATTTCTTAGTCGGTGAAAGGCTTACACGGCACAACGCGGACGGGTGCACAGCAAGACCAGTTTGCGGGCATCAAGCGCGTTAATAACGCCGTTTCCGTCTAAATCGCCAGGGTCATCATTTCCTGCAGCGACAGTATTTCTGCGCCCCAACAGCAATTGTAGATCCAGTTTATCCACATCTTTGTCACCATCCTGATCACCGGCAACCGATAGTTTTTCGCAAGCGTCGGGAATGTGGTTGCTATTGGTATCGCCACTTTGCCTCTGCTGAATATCTAGGACATCGGAAATTGAATTGTTATTACAGTCAGGGAAGACATTCAAATAAAACACATCCTGTTCGCCGTTAAACGTAGCGGTATAAGCGACATGGGCACCATATGAATCCGATACTAGGCCGGTATAGTCGCCGAGCTTTTGTGCGCCCAATGGGTAAGCGATATGAGTATCGAAAGACTGAGTCACTGGCTGATTTTTACTCCAGGTTATCCCGCCATCCCAAGAATAAGCATAAAATAGCTGCGATATTTTGGCTTTGCCGCTATTTCTGGTGTCGTACCATACGGCATCAATACGTGAGTTATCGGCCACTCCTTGCACCGCGAACCATTGGTACGAGTCCTTATTAGGCGGATCGTCGTTGATCCTCACGGGTTCGGACCAACTCCCGCCACCATCGCTACTGCGAATAAAATAGACATCCTGATTATCAACACCTGAGGGATCAACGGAAGCCAAGATATACACATTTCCGTGCAACGGCCCATCGGAATGATCAATGTCGATTTGTACATCGCCAATGGGTCCGTACTGGTTCGGATTGTTCTGATATGTAAACATTACCGCGTCGCCACCCAAATTCAGTGCTTGCGTCTCAAAACTCGGCTTAACCGAAGCATCATTGGCATTCGTCGATTTTGCGAATAAATACGGCCTAAAATACAGCCGTGAAAAATCGTCCTCGTCAAATTCTGAAATTTCGCTTCTGCCCACGACATAAACCGCCCCGTCAACGCCTACGGCGACAGTACCGAAACCAGGAGGATTCGGAATAGTTACCGGCTCTTGGAAGCTTTGCCCGCCATCAATGGAACGGGTAAAAAAGGTTGGAGTAGATCCATCACGCCAATTGACGTAAACAAATCCATCGCCTATCCCGCCCGTTCTATCAACAGCGATGCGTCCCTTATCGGCAGCCAAACCATAAGCAAAAACCGGTTCTAGCCAGCTGCGTCCACCATCTATCGATTTCAGAACCTGAATATCTTCAACATGCAAGTTCGCCTCATCAAAATGTAAGCCTTGAATATAAAAATTGCCTTCGGAATCGACATCTACCGATAGATTACTACGCGCTTCTCCCGGCGTTAATACATCGGGAAACGTCCAGCTCTTTCCTCCGTTTTGCGTATAAGCGTAGCCACCAAAACGGACATAAGACGATACCTGCGGAAAGTGTTTCCAAGTAATTACCATATTCTGCGGATCCACCGGATTAACGGCGATATCCGGTTCGTTCGCGGCGTCTCCAACTATATTCCGGCCAAATGTATCGACATTGACTTGTACGCTGGTATATGAACCGAATGTTAATTTATCCGGCAGAGGTGCCGTGCTATCGCCGTGAACGTCGGCGGCCACTAACAGTACCACCATCACCGAAATTGAGTACTTAGTCATGGCAAACGTCATCTCCTAGTCTCTTTTGACCGGTGTGCAGCTAATCCGAGACTTGTCAATCCAGACACAAACAACCAAACAGCGGCCGGGATCGGTACCACCGCCGTTTCGAAACTAAATGTCCCCACTCTAGCGTCACGCACTCCCTGTAAATGATCAAATCCTTCGCCCAAACCAAGAACCCCTGTTAGGGCAAAATTATCGGCCGTCAATTCGGTGTTCACATCGAACAGTGTAAAACCGACTATCGGAAATCCTATCTGATTCATTAATAGCCAACCCGAACGCCCGAGTGCTTGGTCCTCCATTTCAGGATGGTATTCGAGGGTATAATCGCCTGCTAAAACTCGATTGGTCGGAGGATCTACATCGATACGAAAGCGAATGACGCCGGCTAAGCCCACACGGCCAGCTACCGAACCGGTCAAATCAGAAGGGTCGAATGTGAGGGTGGTGCTACGGTTTTGGCGACCTATCGGATTAGGCGCTATTGTTGCACCGTTGACCGCAAATTGCAGATTGGTTGCCGGTATTTCATCGGGAATATTGTCATATAAATCGGGCGTGTTCTCATCCCGCAATTCAGCAAAGTTTTTCGATAACGCGCTCGCATCCCAAAATTCTTCGACATACAGAGAAGGTCTGCAGCATATAGAAAAATCCGGGGTCGGCTCATCCGGATAATTGTCTACATGAATATTGGCAATCAAAGCATCGCGATCGATATTCATGACGAAATCACCGCCAGCGACGGTTGCCGCTTTGATTTCTGATGCACTAAGAATAAGTAAAATAACACCGAATAGCCTAAAAAAAATGAACGTGCCGTGGCGCGCTTGGCCGAAATAATAGAAACAGTTTTTCATAAGTATTAACCGGAAGACGTTTAATAATTCGATCGATGTAAAGTTTCGGAGGAGTTTGTAAAACCCCTCCGAAATCATCAAACAAAAATCCAATTACAGATTTAGACATTAAACCGCCAGCGCGGATTTACGGCGCATACGCATCAGCAAACTAGCTAGCCCGCCGCCAAACAACCATCCCGCCGCAGGAATTGGAACCGCAGCCGGGGTTAAAGGAGCGGTACATCCGGAATACGACCCAACGCCTAAACAAAAATTGCCCATGTCAGCCAAAGCTGGACCTAACAGAAAACCGGCGTTTTCCGGGCTCATTAACAAGTCACCGGTCAGTTGCCAATTGTTTGCGTCTAGCACTAGCATGTTCAAGTTGCCTAAGTCATAACCGACAGCCGAAAAACTGATGTTGTTTTGTAAATACCACCCAGTCGGCGTGCCGGCTACTTCGTAGTTTTCCCACGCAAACTGCCGACCCGCAACGCTGTAGCGTAGGGACCAATCGCCCGTTAGCAAATAACCGGCGAAATTACCTAGAAACGATTCAACCCCGGTCATCCCCATGGTACCCGTGCCGACTAAGGTATCAGACTCAATAGAGAAATCAGGAGTAGTGGATTTTACGAAACGGCCATTGGCCTGACCGGTCGGATTCGTCGCGCTCACCGGCGTTATATCGTGAACCAAATTCACTGAAGATACTTCCGGAGAACCGGCTGGCAACTGGAAGTCGGCAGCTGCTAGGGTCGTATAATCGGATTCCGCGGCGTCGAAATACTGCGCCAAATAATAGCCCGGATCTTGAACCGTTCCGCCTGCGAGAATCGCATTGGCATCCCGATCCATACTAAAAGTAAACGTACCTCCGGTACTGGCGCTGACAGGAATCGCGTTTGCTGCCGATGAAGCGAACACCATAGTAATAGCTGCGGCTATGACGGATGAGTTCAGCGCGAAATTATTCGTTTTCTTCGTTGTTTTCATACTTTTCCTTTTATTGTTGCTACGTTAGACATAAGTTGACAATTAGCTTCAAAGACAAGGGGCAAAATCATTTAAGCTTGCAAACAGCCATTAAACGACTTTTTGAACTAACCAAACTGTGCTTGTCCCAGTTATCCGCACTTTGAAGGTAACCCGGCTGTCTCGTCATCCAAGACCCGTGGCTTTCCGGCTCCGCCTCTCGACGAATGTGGCATGGTTGCCATGTTTCTACGACTTCGCTCTAATCCGTGAGAAACGTGCATTGAATATCCTTTTCGTTAACCGACTACCAGAGATATTAGTTATCGGCGGCACTATGCGAAGAGAATTCCGGTTATCTCTGATGTTTAGTTATTTACCGAAACGATCGCTCTTCTACTACTAAGCCGTACGAACGAAAAAAATGACTACCGCCGTCGGAAAAAAAATCTGAAAAACATGGCGTTTGCTTTGCAAAAAAGGATATGTCATTGAATTTTAATGACATAAAAATTTGTGATTTTTAATTTAGTTTTGTACTTCTCAGCAGGAAGCCATGACGGCGCATTGTTGCTTAGAGAATGAATGCGCTATCGGCAAAAAAAGTACGTACTCGGTTTCCAGATTAGGAAACCAGTCAACAGGATAAATCGAGGTAAACACGACGAATAAATGATATTGACCGTTTAACCTAAATTCGGCAGTTGAAGCTATTTGAATGATGTAAATCGCTGTATTCATTGAGAACAACGGTTTTTTTACACTCATCAAAATGGTGACGCTTTCAACCGCTCCGCAGTTGAATTCAGTACTTTAAAATCATATGGTTAGCAGATTTCAACCTAATTAAACTGCTCTTTTTAGGTTTAACCAAGTCAAGGGAACCGGATTATTGCACCCGCTTTTGAAAAACTAACCCGCATTTCGGCTTTGACTACGCTGGCATGAAGCCCAAAGTTTCCTTTCCTAAAATTTCACTACAGCAGAAAAATAAACTGATATGCCATCGGCGGGCGCTACTCGACCAGCAAAATAATTGAAAGGCTGAAAGTAGTCTTGATTGGTAAGATTTTTAACCGAAGTCGCCAACTTGAATCGTGTGGTTTCATAGGCAATCGCGGCATCGAAGCGGTGATAACCGCTGGTTTTAAACTGATTGTTGTTCGACAAGTAGGCACCGGCGCTCAAGTAAACCCCCAAGCCAATGCTCAGACCTTTTATACCGTCTTGCCGGAAACGATAGTTTGCCCAAAATCGGCCCGTATATTCCGGCACTAAGGGTAACCGGTTACCAGATGGAACTCCGGCCAACGCGTCGGAAAATTCGGCCTGGGTGTACGCATAGTTAGCCAACACACCGACCGAATCGTTGGGTTGCCATACCAGGTCGGTTTCAATGCCTTGGGAACGCTGACGGCCTGCAGCGATCGAGCGAAACGGATTGGTAGGGTCGCTAACCGCAACGTGATCGCGCTCTATTTGATATACAGCCATCTGACCGCTAAACCGGCCGGAAAAGTCGAATTTGATGCCTGCCTCGATCTGCTTGGACAATTCCGGATACGGTGCGCCGGAAAAATTCACATAGGGTTGACCACGCATGCCTTCTCCGTATCCGGCAAATAAAGATATATCATCCGTAAGGTCAACGACGCCGCCTATTCGCGGTAAGGGCTTTAATATTTGAGTGTTGACCTCCGCCATGCTGACCTTGTCTTGAAAATCGATTTCCACACCCCCTAGTCTAAGGCTCAACAATGAATGGAAACGTCTGAACAGTGTACTTTGCAGTTGTAAATACCCACCATAGGTGGTGTTGCTGACAACCGAGTTATTATAGGCTATGGTCGGGTCATTATATGCATATGAAAACTCCGGCCTGGACAAATCAACGCTGCTTGAGTCAATAAAATCGGCATTCAGAAAACCCACATCTTTTAGATAACTGTAATCGCCTCCCAACAAAAAGGTGTTTTCGCTAGAGCCCCAACTGAAAGCTGCAGTGGCGTAGGCCAAGGCACTGTATTCACGTTGGCTCTGAAACAACTCGCCATTGACTAACGTCCAATTAGATTCAACCAACGGCGTATCACCTACCGAACCGTCGCTTCCAAACACAGTCATCGATTTTTGATCGAATTCGCCGGCCGCATAACGGGCTTTGACACTTACCGACCAGACCGAGTCAATGACATGATCCAAGGAGGCCCAAACGGCATCGCTATCGGAGTGACTGGTGGGGACGTCCGCCGGCCCGATGAAGGTATGTTCCGGTGTGTGGAAGTAGCCTACTAGAGTACCTGTGGCTGGTAAACCTTGATATTCCGGTTGCCGCCAGCGGGAAATTTTGCCCTGGATTCTGAGTGAGGTGCTGTCGCGATCCGTCAATACCACAGTCGGATTGATGTTGAAACGTCGTGTATGTATCACATCGATCTCACTTTCCGAATCAGTATATTGGCCGGTCACCCGAAACAGCAGATTGTCAGAGACAGGCTGATTCCAATCGAAATAAGGCTGGTAAAAATCGTAGCTGCCTAGCCTGAAACCCACATCGGCAAAAGGCTGATCACGCGGCAATTTGGAGACGACGTTGATCACACCACCGACAGGTGAACCCGAACCGCCGGCATACAGCACCGCATTCGAACCTTTGACAACCTCGATGCGCTCCAGATTAACGGTACTTTCGCGATCACCCGGGTTGTAGTACTGAGTGAAACCATCCACCAATTGCTCGGCGCGAAAACCTCTCACCAAAGTCCCTTCAATTACCGGGGTGTACAGCACGTTGCGCGGCACTACGCTACTGACATTGTACAAAGTTTCACTAAGGGTAATATTTTGCTGATCGTCAATCAGTGAGCGCTTGATGGTTTGAACCGATTGTGGAACTTCTTTGACAGGAGTGTCGGTGCGCGTCGCTGAAATGACATGACTGGCCCGATAACTCCGCGGATCTTCATCCGTAACCAAGCTACCAGTTTTTTCATCGTAAACTCTATCGTTTTCGCCGAGTACGGTAACGGCAGCCATAGTAGAAATCGAGATTGGTTCAGTCGGCGACTTGGTGACCGGTTCGCGCAACACCAAAGTCACCGTGTAGGTATCGATAAATCGATAGTCAAGACCGGTATTTTTCAGTAGCGTGTTCAAAGCCTGTTTCGGCGTCATTTGGCCTTTTAATCCGTCTACCTGGATGCCTCGCACCATGTCGGCCGAGAAAATCAATTCAAGCTTAGAATCAACGGCAAACTTAATCAAAGCATTATTAAGGCTTTGTGCGGGAATGCTGTAATTAATGGTCTGTTCGGAAGCAAAAGTAGCCTGAACAAGTCCAAGACCCAACGCAAAAGTTAATATCACCGAAATGTTATGGGTTATCGAATATTTGACAAAAAATCGTCCGGCCTTAATCAAAATTCTAGACAATGATTTACAAGCCATTGCCTTCAGCCTTGTAAATCATCTACGTCACGCCACCGGCAGTCCTTCGACACGGTCAAGAATAGAAAAAAGTCACTCGGAATTTCGTTAAGTTCATGTAACGCATCTGTGCCGGTGTGTTTATGCAGAATCATCCCTGTGATATCGGATTTATTAGAGGTTACATCTATAAAGCCGTTTGACACCCAAATTCGAGTACAAAAATTCGAACATTTATTTCTTCTAATATTTCAACAACTTCACACGCACTTTACTCAGCGGTGCAGCAGAACCCACCAATCGCTCAGGCGAGTTTCTCGCAAGTCCAGCACATCGCAAACCGACCGCAAAATATCATCCGGTTTATCAAGCGAGAAAACGCCTGTCACTCTCAAATTATCCAACCGCTCGTCGGTAACGAAAATGCGCCCGACCCGATAACGGTTAAGCTCGGCAACGAGTTCGGCTAAAGGACGATCATTGATAAACAAGCGCCGACTTTGCCATGCTGAGTCTTGGTTGAAATCAGTCGATTCCACGTCCTGCAACAGACCATCGTGTCTATAACGTAACTTTTGCCCAACTTGCAGCTCTATTCCACCAGAATTATTTTGCCTCCCTAATAGATCAACTCTAACCGCATGTTGTTGAACTAACACGCTAAGTTCCTGAGGATCGTGCCGGTCCACTTCAAACACAGTACCTAAAGCCCTCACGCCGACATCATCCGTTCTCACTTCAAACGGACGCTGATCCTTGGCAACAGTAAACAGCGCCTGGCCATGATGAAGAACGATTTGCCGGGTTGTATTATCGTAGTTGACGGACACAGCGCTATTGGTATTCAACAGCACACGACTGCCGTCACTCAATTGAATCTCGCGCAATTCACCGGTAACGGTATGGTAGTCGCTCAAAAACCTATTAAACGGATGGGAATTTTCCGGCACCACTAAATTGACGGAAAACAACCAAACTGCTGCTATTGAAAATATTGCAGTCATCCATCGCTTGGCACCCACCGGCTTTTTTCCCTGAATGCGCTTATTAGGATCGTTGGATATTAAGCATAAGCTAATATCACTGGTCGTTGTTTGAGCTCTAACGATAGAGTGCTGATTTGGCATTGGCGCAGCCTGCTCTGCGAGCACCATCTCATCGAATAAATCTTCGGCATAGGCAAACGCCTCGGAATGACGATAATCCTCGGCCAGCCAGTCCGCGAATGCTTTCATTTCGCCATCGCTAATGTTTTCGTCTCGCAAACGGATCAGCCAATCAATGGCTTCTTGTTTCGGCTTAGGCAAATTTGCATCGTCTAAATCTGGGGACATTTTTTAAATCCGACTAGGCATTCTTTTCTAATAAGACGTGTGAATGAAGCGACGTCGATAAAACAGTATCTAAATCAATCATCGATCCGTTGCGCGCAATGCGCTAAGGCCCTGGATAAGTGTTTTCCAACCATCGATAAGGAAATACCCAAGCGCGTAGCGATTTCTGCATATTTCAATCCCTCCACACCATGCAACAAAAACACGGTTCTACAGTCTGGAGGCAGCTCATCTAGTGCACTTTTTAAGATTTCAAGACGTTCTCGAGCGATTAAGGTTTGTTCAGGACAAGTGGACGTGAGGTCAGTGCAGGAATCAATGTCTTCGTCCACCATAAACCGGTTTCTGACGGCAATTTTACGTTGATAGTCGACAGCCAAATTCATGGCAATATGAAAAGCCAAGGCGCGCGCATTATCAGGTGACTTATCTTTGTGCTGAAGCCGCAAATAAGTTTCATGCGTTAAATCGGCCGCAGCTTCCGGACATTTCAAACGTTTAGTCAAAAAACGTCTCAACTCATCGGCTAATGAGTCATTCCAAATTAAATGATTGCTGAGAGAACCGGCTCCATCCATGATTACTTAAGGTAAATTTCGACAAATTTGTAAACGAAAACTATCAGATAAATGGGTCAATATTACTTCCAGCCATAATATGAGTAAATAAATTTTCACTTCCGAATTATTTTATTCGATAACCACTCCGGTATAAAACTCATCCGCTAACCGCATCTACAAAACCACCTTTCCTAAAATACGGAAGATATTGACTGGATCGATAAGCATTCACTTAATCAACGCCGTTTCCAGCCATGAAATAGTATGCTGTCACTCGGCCGCTCGAATCGCGAGTCTTGTGCTGTAGTGTCAACCGGATTAATGTTCGCCGCAGCCCGTTGAATTTATAAAAATCATTATGGAGAATACCCTATGCCAGCCATCGAATCGCTGACCGCCACATTATCCGGCTGGGTTTGGGGGCCGCCGATGTTGGCTTTATTGGTCGGTACGGGGCTATATCTGACGGTGCTGCTGCGCGGCTTGCAGTTTCGGGCGCTGCCTTTAGCGTTTCGACTGATTTTCCATAAAGACCAAGGACATGCCGGCGATATCAGTCATTTCGCCGCACTCATGACTGCGTTAGCGGCTACCGTCGGCATCGGCAACATTGTCGGCGTGGCCACGGCAATCGCGCTCGGCGGCCCGGGAGCGGTGTTTTGGATGTGGATGACCGGCTTGGTCGGCATGGCGACCAAGTATTCCGAAGCGGTGCTGGCGGTCAAATACCGGGAAAAAGGCGAGCACGGCATGCGCGGCGGCCCGATGTATTATCTGGCCAAAGGCGCCGGCCTTCCTAAACTCGGCTGGCTGTTCGCCTTGTTCACGGCGCTGGCCACTTTCGGCATCGGCAACATGACCCAAGCCAATTCCACCGCGAAAATATTCGAAGCGACTTTCGCCATCGATCCTTGGGTTACAGGGCTTGTATTGATGACGCTGACGGCACTGGTGATATTGGGCGGCATCCGTTCGATCGGCCGCTTCACCTCCGTATTGGTACCGTTCATGATACTCGGATATGTCGGGACGGCTGTCACCGTGCTGACACTTAATATCTCCGAGATTCCCGCCGCGTTTGGATCGATCTTCAGCCATGCCTTTTCGCCGGCTTCGGCCAGCGGCGGCTTCGCCGGCGCCGGAGTAGCGGCGGCTATGCGATTTGGCATTGCCCGCGGCGTATTTTCTAACGAATCGGGCCTTGGTTCGGCGCCGATTGCCGCCGCCGCAGCTCGGACGAGAGAACCCGTCAAACAAGCGCTGGTCAGCATGACCCAAACCTTCATCGATACATTAATCGTCTGCACCATGACCGCACTGGTCATTCTGACCGCCGATTCATGGAAGCAAGGTGTAACGGCCGGCCAATTGACCGGCGCCAGCTTCTCCGAAACCCTGGGGGAGTCCGGGCAAATATTCATTGCCTTAGCCACATCGGTGTTCGCGTTTTCAACTTTGATCGGTTGGAATTATTACGGCGAGAAGGCCATCGAATATTTGTTCGGCACCCGTTCCGTTCGGGTATACCGGATAGCATTTATCTCCACGGTCATGGTCGGCGCGATGATGGAGCTGGAATTCGTCTGGAATTTCTCAGATCTAATGAACGGCATGATGGCGCTGCCTAATCTAGTAGCGCTGTTAATGCTGTCGAAAGTCGTTAAGGACGAAACCGATCGCTTTTTTAAGCCTTAAGCATCGCTCAAAAAATCGGCGAACGAACGTGGACTTTGAACTTACCGCAAGTTTGTCAGTCGATTCTGCAACAAAAAATGGAAAATGATAAGATCATGCGGAAACGCGAGTTGATATAAAGGAATGGTCACATATGAATATCAAAAATTATCGCAAAGAAACACGTCGCAAAAGCCCTTCGAGAAGAATCTCGGATAGACGGCAACACGACCATCAATTCGGTTCGCCCGGATGGATAGCAAGTGTCGCCGATCCATACGCGTATGTCCCTAATTTCGATAGACGATTGGGAGAGAGACGGCGTTCAGAAAGAAGACAACCGGAACGTCGCCAAAATTCATGCCTGGAAAGGCAAGTTACTTCAGAACGGACTGTACGTATTTTATTGACTAAGGAAGAAAGAGATTTAATCGAAGATTTATTTCTGCTGAATTCGCTTGACTAAAAAACCGCGAGCTCATAAACCGGATCTTCGCATCGATTTAAGAACGGCAGCCGTTGTTTGTGCGGTTTATCCCGCATACCTCGCAACTCCCACTATACCGGCTAGAGAGCTTGCAGGCCGCAAGCGTGGCCTTCAGACGAGACTCTTGCGCGAGCATCGAGACGGGACGGATACAGCCGAACAAGCGTTGAATGCGTTCATGCCTCGTTATGTCATGGCCGGCTTGGAAAATACGGCCGAAATCTCCGCCGCTAACCATCAGCCTATCCAAACCTTTACTCCTAACCGCCCTATCCCAAGCTGATTCAAATCTTGCAGACAAAATTCGCCTGCCACACGCTTCTGACCCTCCGGCTCTTCAAATCAGCACCCGCTTCGCACCAATGTTCGGCTTAATCAGCGGCAAGTGGATCATTGTATGACTTAATTGTTTGTTACAATTCGCGTCCCTCATCCGTTAAGTACCTCACCGATAGCCGTACTTCGCTTAAGACAGGCAAAATATGCAACGTTTTTGTACCCTGGCCTTCGTTCTGGGCCTGATTCTGATGATTTTCGGGCTGACTTATGCCTTACCGATCGCCGCATCGCTGTATTTTGACGACGGTATGACGGAGCATTTTTTACGCGGCATGTCGCTCAATATCGGAGTCGGCGGTATTTTGGCAGGCAGCACCATGCAGTTCAGGGGGGATGTAAAAAACCGGGATGGTTATTTATTAGTCGCTTTCTTTTGGTTACTGATGGCGTCGGCGGCAACATTACCCTTGATGTGGGGTTTACCGGGACTATCTTTCACCGATGCCTTTTTTGAAACCATGTCCGGTTTTACTACGACAGGCGCCACGATATTGGTCGGCTTGGATAATTTAGCCCCATCCATCAATCTTTGGCGACATGAACTGAACTGGATAGGCGGCTTGGGTATCATCGTACTTGCCGTAGCGATTCTGCCGCTATTAGGCGTCGGCGGTATGCAGCTTTATAAAGCCGAAATCCCAGGTCCGGTCAAAGACAGCAAAATCACCCCGCGAATTACCGAAACGGCACGTTTATTGTGGCTGGTCTATGTCGGCTACACTTTTTTATGTATTGTCAGCTTGAAAATAGCCGGAATGAGCTGGTTTGATGCCATCTGTCACTCCTTTTCGACCTTATCGCTGGGCGGATTTTCCACTCACGACGCCAGCATAGGCTATTTCGACTCCCCGGCCATAGAACTGGTGATCACCGTATTTATGCTACTTTCCGGCATTAATTTCGCCACGCATTACACCGCAATACACCATGCCAGCTTAAAGGCTTATTCTCTCGACCCCGAAGCCTTACCGATGCTAGGGCTGATAGTCAGCACCATCATGCTCTGCGCCATTTACATTTCGCATTTCGATATTTATCCCGACTTCTTATCCGGTCTACGTTATGTCAGCTTCAATACGGTTTCGCTTGCCACCGGCACCGGTTATTCCAGTACTGATTACAGTCTGTGGCCGCCTTTTATCCCGTGGTTGATTTTATTCTTGAGTGGCTTTACGCCATGTACCGGCTCAACCGGCGGCGGCATTAAGATGTTCCGCGCATTATTACTGATAAAACAAGCGGGACGCGAATTGTTCAGTATTTTGCATCCGCGCGCAGTCAATCCGATACGCATTGGGCAAACGCCGATCGCCAACAAAATTATATTCGCCGTGCTAGCTTTTATTTTCCTTTACTTTATCTCCGTCGTACTGACGACCTTCACTCTAATATTCAGCGGCTTGGACCCCGTAACATCCGTCAGCGCGGTGATGGCTTGTATCAACAATACAGGTCCCGGCTTGAACACGGTCGGCCCGGCGTTTAATTACGCCCACCTGAATGACTTCCAAACATGGGTATGCGCCATCACTATGCTACTCGGCCGCTTGGAAGTATTTACCTTAGTTGTGCTTTTTACCCCTACTTTCTGGAGAAAATAGTACAATTTACGGTTTTACAGTTATCAGGCGCGCTTCCGAGCGCAAGCTAACCGTCACTTATACATTACTATTCAGGATTAATTCATGAAGCCCATTCGACGTGTTGATTTTCTTGGCAAAAGAAAACTGGCCTTTATCTTTTCAAGTGTTTTGCTTTTGATTTCACTGATATCGTTCTTGGTCAACGGTTTGTCGTTGGGTATCGATTTTACCGGCGGCAGCGTCTACGAAATGCATTTCAATCAATCCGTCGACTTGGACAAAATGCGCACCACCCTGGCGGAGCGCGGCTTTGCCGACGCCAATGTGCAACATTTCGGCAGCTCGGAAGAGGTATTGCTGAGATTAAAACCGATTGAAGATATCAAGCAACAAGAGCTAAGCCAGCAGGTCATGGACGCGGCCAATGCCAGCCAAGCGCAACCCGGCGAAATGCGCCGCGTAGAATTTGTCGGCCCGCAAGTAGGCGACGAGTTGTTGGATGATGGCGGTTTAGCTCTACTATTCGCTTTCATCGGCGTATTGGTATACGTCAGCATTCGTTTTGAATGGAAATTTTCTGTCGGCGCAGTTGCCGCTTTGATTCATGACTCCATCATCACCCTCGGTTTTTTCTCGGTATTCGGCTGGGAATTCGACATGACAGTCCTGTCGGCCATACTTGCGATCATCGGTTATTCGATCAACGACACCATCGTCGTTTATGACCGTATTCGCGAGACATTCCGTTCCAGCCGCAAATCCGATGTGCAAGAAATCACCAATAACGCGCTGAACGAAACCTTGGGCCGCACCGTTCTGACATCGTTTACCGTCTTTTTGACTGTAATGGCATTGGTCTTTCTGGGCGGGAAAATCATCCACGGTTTTGCGATCGCCATGTTGATCGGCATCCTGGTCGGCACCTATTCATCGATTTATGTAGCCAGCGCGATCGCCCTGGCTTTGGGTCTAAACAAGGAAGATTTGATGATTGCTCAAAAAGAAAATGTTCTGGATGAATTGCCCTAATTAATTAATCTTACATTTCTGACAAGCGATTACTAACGGTACAACTTGATGAACCACATTAATACCAGCCAATTTACCCATCTTACGCTCGGCATTCCGGGGTTTGAATATCAAGACCTGTTCGATGCGAAACGTTTAGACGACCTGCTTTCGGCGTTCGACCAGTCGGTACAAGACCACGACCCCGCCTTATTCGAAGAAATTGCCGCTTACCGCGCGTGTGGCGGTGACGGCATGAAGCCGGAGGAAATCTCGGAATTATTGGTCAGGCTCGCCCCGCTCGTCGGCGCTTTTGTCGCCGGATTATTTAACGTAAGCGACGTTCGCGAGCAACAGATCGAGCAGATTTCCGGTGAATTCGATAGCGTCTTCGTCTACCGTACGGAGATCATCGGCAAGCTGAGTAAGCTGTTTAAAGGCCAGACCATCGAAGGCTGGGACATCGGTGCCTTGCAAGAACAGCTCGACGCATTGCTGGTCGCGACCGGTAAACAAACGCTCTTTAACGATGATCCCGAACTCGCCGTTAGCCAGTTGGGCGCAGAATTGTGGCGATTATCGCAACAAGACGAACTAAACGACACCGATGTGGCGGTATTAAAAAGCCAGATCGGCGAATCGCCGGCCTTGAATGCCTTTTACGACAGCCCGGCCGCATTGATCGCCGGCCTGTTGGACATCGTGTGCCGCTGGAGCTTCGCCGCGACACAGGATGCCGAACTGCAAGCGTTAGTCGAAAAATGGCTGAGCTTTAAAGTCCCGCAAAAAACCGATCTCGACAACCTGGTACACCACGACACCGAAGCCCTGGAAAAATACGATGCCTGGGTTTGCGACGAACACCACCATCGCCGCCGCGACGGCTTTGCGTTGACTGATAAACGTTTCAAACGCCGGCAAGCCTTGTACGAAATCGACCATTGCATCTATTGCCACGACCGCGACAACGACTCCTGCTCCAAAGGCATCAAAAACAAGAAAGACGGCACCTTCAAGGCCAACCACCTCGGGTCCTTAATGACCGGTTGTCCGCTGGAAGAAAAAATCTCCGAAATGCACGTGGTCAAACGCCAGGGCGACAATATCGGCGCATTGGCGATGGTCATCATCGATAACCCGATGTGTCCCGGCACCGGCCACCGAATTTGCAACGACTGCATGCGCGGCTGTATTTATCAAAAGACCGAAGCAGTCAACATCCCGCAAATCGAAACCAACGTGCTGACCGACGTACTGTTCATGCCGTGGGGTTTTGAAATCTACAGCTTGCTGACGCGCTGGAACCCGCTGAACGTCAAACGCCCGGTCGCCCTGCCCTACAACGGCAAAAACGTGTTAGTTGCCGGATTGGGACCGGCCGGTTATACCTTGGCCCATTATTTGTTGAACGAAGGCTTCGGTGTAGTCGGAATCGACGCTTTGAAAATCGAACCGCTGCCTCTGCATCTAACCGGCGATAAAGACAACGTACCCATGCCGATCATGGATTTCAAAGATCTTTACGATGACCTGGACAAAAGAGTCATGCTGGGCTTCGGCGGCGTAGCCGAATACGGCATTACCGTGCGCTGGGATAAAAACTTTTTGAAAGTCATTTACCTGACCTTGTTACGCCGCAATGCGTTCAAATGCTACGGCGGCGTGCGCTTCGGAGGCACGCTAACGATAGACGAAGCGTGGAAATTGGGTTTCGATCACATCGCGATCGCGAGCGGTGCCGGCAAACCGACCGTTATCGATCTAAAAAACAATATGACCCGCGGCATCCGCAAGGCTTCCGACTTCCTGATGGGACTACAATTGACCGGCGCAGCCAAGGAATCGTCCCTGGCCAATCTGCAAGTTCGCCTGCCTGCGGGCGTCATCGGCGGCGGCTTGACCGCGATCGACACCGCGACGGAGCTGCTGGCTTATTATCCGGTACAGGTCAGCAAAATCGTCAAACGCTACGACAAACTGGTCGGCAAATACGGCGAGGCCGACGTACGCGGCCGTTACGACAAGGAAGAACTGGAGATTTTGGAAGAGTTCCTGGCGCACGGCCGCGTCATCGAACAAGAACGCGAACGAGCCGCTGCTGCCGGCGAAACCCCTAACTTCCTGCCCTTTCTGAAACAATGGGGCGGCGTGACGATGTTCTATCGTAAAGGTATCAAAGACTCCCCGGCTTACCGTCAAAATCACGAGGAAATTCACGAAGCCTTATCCGAAGGTATTTATTTGGCCGAAGGCATGAGCCCTGTAGAAGCCATCAACGACGAATACGGCCACTTGAAAGCGGTACGCTTTGAGCAGTTGCAACTGCAAGAAGGTAAGTGGCGCAATGTCGGCGAGGCGGAAATCACTTTGCGCGGATTGTTCATCGCCGCCGGCACCGCGCCGAACACGATCTATCAATCCGAGCATCCGATGACCTTCGAGATGGACGGCAAGTTTTATAAACGCCACGAACCGGAATGGCTGCAAGGCCAAGCGGAACTGACCGCCATGTCCGACGAGGCCCAAGTCAAGGTCGGCAAACCCGCACCGTTTACCTCATACAGCAGCAACGGCCGCTACATCACCTTCTACGGCGACAATCACCCTGTCTACGCCGGCAACGTGGTGAAAGCCATGGCCAGCGCCAAAGACGGTTATCCCTACATCGTCGAGCTGTTCCGCGATGAATTGGCGGCATTGGACCCGGCGCGACAAGCCGACCGCGATGCGCGATTGCGCGCGATGCAAGACCAACTGGACGATCTGCTCGTCGCTCATGTGGTCGAAGTCAACCGCCTGACCCCGACCATCATCGAAGTCGTCATCAAAGCCCCGGCAGCGGCGAAAAACTTCGAGCCCGGCCAATTCTACCGCGTGCAAAACTACGAATCCTTAGCGCCGGTCATCGAAGGTACGAGTCTGGCGGCGGAAGGCCTGGCATTGACCGGCGCCTGGGTCGACAAGGAAAAAGGTTTGGTTTCGCTGATTGCGTTGGAAATGGGTAGCTCCAGCCGCTTGTGCGCCACCTGGAAACCGGGCGACCCGCTGGTATTGATGGGCGTGACCGGCGCCCCGACCGAGATTCCGACCGGCAAGACCGTGTTGCTGTTAGGCGGTGGCCTGGGTAACGCCGTATTGTTCTCTATCGGCAAAGCCATGCGCAACGCCGGCAACAAAGTCTTGTACTTCGCCGGTTACCGCAACCGTGTGGACTTGTTCAAAGTCGCCGAGATCGAGGAAGCCTCCGACGTCATTGTTTGGGCGGTCGACAAACTGCCCGGCAACGAAGCGATTCCGGTCACTCGACCGCAGGACAAAAGCTTCGTCGGCAACATCGTCGAGGCGATGGTCGCCTACGCCGGCGGCGAATTGGGCGAGACGACGCTGAAACTGCAGGACGTCGAACACTTGATCGTGATCGGTTCGGACCGCATGATGGCTGCCGTCAAAGCCGCCCGTTTCGGCGTATTGAAACCCTATTTGAAAGAAGGCCACGAAGCCGTTGCGTCGATCAACTCGCCGATGCAATGCATGATGAAAGGCGTTTGCGCGCAGTGCATGTGTAAACACATCGATCCGGAAACCCATGCGGAGAGCTTTGTCTATTCCTGTTACAACCAGGACCAAGCCCTGGACCGCGTCGACTTTCCGAACCTGAACGCCCGCCTGCGCCAAAACACGGTACAGGAGAAGCTTTCATCGCTTTGGCTGACTTATCTGCTGGAACAAGGCTAATCCGACCTAGGCTGGAATTGACGCCGGCGGCGGTTCGCTTTCCAACATAAAAGCGAACCCGAACTCATTGTGTTGAATGGTAGCCCAAGGCAGTTGCGAGATCGCCGCAAC
The DNA here is from genome assembly GCF_054172045.1 of Methylomonas sp. MgM2. Taxonomy (NCBI): domain Bacteria; kingdom Pseudomonadati; phylum Pseudomonadota; class Gammaproteobacteria; order Methylococcales; family Methylococcaceae; genus Methylomonas; species Methylomonas sp. MgM2. The sequence continues at coordinate 105,183 of NZ_JBSYXO010000015.1, forward strand.
TGCCTTGGTACTTTGATGCCGCAATAAAAATTTTGGAGATTCAGGTATGGATCTAGACGTATTTTTGTCGCTGTTCAGCTTGATGCTGATTTCCCTGGCAGTTTTCATGCTGTCGCAAAAATTGAAAGTGCCTTACACGGTACTGCTGGTCATAGCCGGTTCGCTGCTGGTACCGATTTCCCAGATCGAATTATTTTCGTTCATCACCAGCTTCGAACTCACGCCCGAGCTGTTGTTCTTCGTGTTTTTGCCGATTCTGATTTTCGAATCGGCCTACAACATGAACATACGCCACGTCACCGAAAATATCTATTCCATCGGTTCGCTGGCGGTGGTCGGCCTGTTAATTTCCACGATATTCGTCGGCATCGCCGGGCATTACGCCTTTGAACTGGCCGGGATCGACATACCGATGCTGGCCCTGCTGTTGTTCGGTGCCATCATCTCGGCGACCGACCCGGTAGCGGTATTGGCTCTGTTTAAGGAATACGGCGCACCGCAACGCTTGACCTTGATTTTCGAAGGCGAAAGTTTATTCAACGACGCCACCGGCTTCGCAGCCTTCCTGATCATCTTGGATTTGATCACCAACGGTTACCACGGCTCCGAATCGATCGTCAACGCTCTGTGGTCGTTTTCGATCATGTTGGGCGGGGGACTCGTCTTCGGCTTGATGATGGGCTTCTTGTTTGCCAAACTGATCGAAAGAGTGCGCGGCAACGAACACTTGGAAATCACCCTGACCCTGCTGGTCGCTCACTTCACGTTCATCCTGACCGAAGTCATTTCCGAACACATCGTCATCGCCGGCCAGGAAATACGGCTGTCCTCCATCATCGCCACGCTGATCGCCTCTATGGTCATCGGCAACTTCGGCCGCTACAAGATGTCGCCGGACGTCGAAGAATACATGGAAAAGTTCTGGAGCTATTTCGCCTTCGTGACCAACTCCTTGGTCTTCATCTTGATGGGCTTGCTGTTCGCCGACCTGGCCATCGATTTAAACATCGCGCTGATGCCTATCTTGTTGGGCATCGCCACGGTCGTGGTAGGCCGCGCGGTCGCGGTATACCCCTTGCTTTGGCTGTTGAATAAAACCGGCAAGGAACGCACCATTCCGATGAACTGGATGCATTTGTTGGCGTGGGGCAGTCTGCGCGGCTCGCTGGCGGTCATCATGGTTCTGTTGATTCCCGACGACCTTAGTCTACCCGGCTGGAAATTCAGCTTCAGCGTCAAGGACTTCGTCGCCGCGGTCACGATAGGCAGCATCTACTTTACGCTGTTGGTCAAGGCGACGACGATAGGTAAAGTCATGCACGCCTTGGGCATAGACGCGCTGACCGGCATGGAGGAAGTCGGCTATCATAAAAGCAAAGCGCAAATATACGACAAGTCATTGAAAAAGCTGGAAGATTTACTAAAAGGCCAGCAATTGACTCCGAAACAATACGACAGTTTGAAGCAACGTTATGAAAGCCTCTATCAGATTGCCTGCCTTGAATGTAAAAATGCGATCGGTGAATCGGACATATTGATCGAAAACATGCTGCGCACTTATGCGTTGGGCATCGAAAGAGAGGAACTGAAAGACATCTTTTTACGAGGTGAGATCGAAGAGAAAACCTATAAAAAGATCGCTAATATGCTCAGCATACAAACGGAGCGAATCAAGCGAGGACAACAGCAAGTCGCTTCGGTCGATGAGCATTTTCCGATCGACAGCCTAGAAAAGTTTGTATTGTTGGTGACGCGTGTTGCCTTCTGGCGTAAACACGTTGTACCGGCTGCGGAGTTATACGGTTATTACCGCGCCTTGAGTAAAATTAGCGGCAAAGTGGTTAAGGAGTTGAAAACCATGGAAGATTCCAGCCTCAGCGAGGTGTTCGACGATAAATCGGCGCTGGAAAAACTGCTCGCACTATACCAGGACATACAAGCTAACGCGACGGAGAAAATGCAAGCCGTGATTCACGAAAATGCCGAATTGCTAACCCAACTAAATGAGGCAACCGCCAATCAGTCGCTGGCTATAGTCAAGCAGGACACGTTGGACAAATTGCATAAAAACGAGATCATCACCAGCAAGCTCTACATCATGTTGCGTCACGAACTGGAAGAAAGCAAGCGTTAGAATTCATTCCTTGAAACCCGCTCCGCTGCGAGAATCGCGTTAAAGCGGGTTCACGGTTTCTCGGCAGCATGCATGCATCGGACGGCTAATCAACCGGCGCCCGATTGAACGATCTCGCTAGTCTTCAACACTTAAATGACATCGACGAGAAATACTCAGAGACGCAGTTAAAAAACTAGATAAAAATTTCAGTAGATATCTTAAAAAAATACGGCGCCGGAATGACCGAAAAAGGAATCGATGTCACTCAAATACAGATGATCTTATCCATAACGCTCAAATGATCTCGCTGTGTTCTCGATTGAAATACCGCGTAAATTCAATAGCCTAAAATTTAATCGAGGATAATAACGCTTAGGACGCCGCAGCGATTTCGCGCTGTCACACAACCTTAACGTACAAAATCCATCTTTTTTCTTGGCGTAATTCTATTGATCTGTATAATGGGCAGCGATTTAGCTCGGTATTCGTTGTCGCTTTACACGTCTACTACTACCCCGCTTTATTCACCACCCGTAACACAAACGCCGACAACGGCAATTTTAGCAAGAGAGATTTATGGCAGCACAAGTAGAAGGCAAAGTAAAATGGTTCAACGATGAAAAAGGTTTTGGTTTCATCGAGCAAGAGGGCGGTAAAGACGTGTTCGTACACTTTAGCGCTATCAATGGTTCTGGCCGCAAGACGTTGAAAGAAGGCCAAAAAGTGACCATGGAAGTGACTAATGGTCAGAAAGGCCCGCAAGCTGAAAACGTGACTGCTTTATAAGATCAACCGGTACTTATAAATGCGGCGGCCGCCCGGAAGTGAACGCCGGGCGGTTTAATTTGTGGTGCTAGACTAATTTGCCCCACAAATCGTATTCGTCGGACTCTTCGATCTGCACGTCGACAAATTGACCGACGTTCAGGTGGGTTGCGTTGTCGATAAAGACCTGGCCATCGATTTCCGGCGCGTCGCTTTTACTGCGCGCCACCGCACCTTCTTCGACAACCTCGTCGATCAAGACGGTTTCGACGCGGCCAACTCTACGTTGCAAGCGATTCGCACTGATTGCGGCCTGGTGTTCCATGAAGCGAGCCAACCGCTCCTGCTTGACCTCTTCCGGCACCGCATTCGGCAAGTCGTTTGCCGCCGCACCCTTGACCGGCGAGTAGGCAAAACAGCCAACTCTATCCATCTGCGCGTCCGTCAAAAACTGCAACAACTCATCGAACTCCTGCTCCGTTTCGCCGGGAAAACCGACGATGAAGGTACTGCGTATCGTTAGATCGGGACATATTTTCCGCCAAGCTTGGATGCGCTCCAGATTGTTTTCGGCGGCGGCCGGGCGTTTCATCAATTTCAAGATGCGGCTATTGGCGTGCTGGAAAGGGATATCCAGATAAGGCAAAATTTTACCTTCCGCCATCAACGGCACCACATCATCCACATGCGGATAAGGATAAACGTAATGCATCCGCACCCAAATGCCCAATTCGCCCAAGGCATCGGACAAGTCGTAAAACCGGGTTTGCCGGCCTTTGCCGCGCCACTGGCGCTGCTCGTACTTTAAGTCCAGACCGTAAGCGCTGGTATCTTGCGACACGATCAATAACTCCTTAACGCCGGCATCCACCAACTTTTCAGCTTCGTACATCACGTCGTCGATGGTCCGACTGGCCAAATCGCCTCGCATAGACGGAATGATGCAAAACGTGCAGCGATGATTGCAGCCTTCGGAGATCTTGAGATAAGCGTAATGCTTGGGCGTTAGCTTGATGCCTTGGGGTGGCATCAGGTCCAGAAACGGGTTATGCGCCGGCGGCAATTGTTCGTGTACGGCCTCCACGACCTCATCCGTGGCATGCGCGCCGGTAATCTTAAGCACTTGCGGGTGGCGCGCAAGTATCTCGTCTTGGCGCGCACCGAGGCAACCGGTCACTATCACTTTACCGTTTTCGGCCAAGGCCTCGCCGATGCTGTCCAAAGACTCTTCCACGGCCGCATCGATGAAACCGCAGGTATTGACGATGACCAAATCCGAGTCTTTATAGTTTGGAGAGACTTGGTAACCCTCGGCGCGCAAACGAGTCAAAATCTGCTCGCTATCAACCAGCGCCTTAGGGCAACCCAGGCTGATGAATCCGACATGATGGGGACGTTTGGACATACTATAACCACAAGTAAAATGTCGCGATTATACCGTGCCGCTTATTCAATGCCTAATAATAGCCTTGTCCAATCAGGGCAATCGCGCTAAAACACACTTGAAAACAGAAAGGAGTTGAGATAATTGGTTTCGTGCAGGGGTGCAACGGCCAGGTAGCCGTCGACGTGGATAAGCATACTCATCGTCGCGGCCACGCTCGCGCAGGACAGCAACGATAAGCAGCAAGTCGAGTCGATGTTGGACGAAATAGCCAAACCGGAAAACGATTCGGGCAAG
>NZ_JBSYXO010000016.1:0-104977 GCF_054172045.1 Methylomonas sp. MgM2
GCCAAGCAAAAAGCCGAAGCGGCGGCCAAGGCCAAGGCGGACGCCGAAGCCAAGCAAAAAGCCGAAGCGGCGGCCAAAGCCAAGGCGGATGCCGAAGCCAAGCAGAAAGCCGAAGCGGCAGCCAAGGCCAAGGCGGAAGCCGAAGCTAAGGCCAAAGCCGAGGCTGAAGCGGCAGCCGCCGCAGCTAAAGCCGAGCAGGAGAGACAGGCGGCGGCTAAAGCGGAAGCCGATAAGCAAGCGAGTCTAGCCGCTCAACAAGCCATTATGCGAAAAGTGGAAGGCGCTTGGACGAGGCCGATCAACGCCGTACAAGGCTTAAAATGTACAATTCAGGTAAAATTATTGCCCAGCGGGGAAGTAATGAAGCCAGTACTGGTTATTAGCAGTAGCGGCGATGATGTCTTTGATCGGTCGGCGGTCAATGCTGTGCTGAAAGCATCGCCGTTACCGGTGCCGCAAGACAGGGCACTGTTCAATCAGCAATTTAGAGTATTTGAGTTCATATTTAAACCGGAATAATCGGAATGATCACGTTGTTAAAGGTTTTCTTCATCACATTGATGCCTGTTCTGCTCGGCACTGCCCATGCCGCAGGATTAACAATCGAAATTACTAAAGGCGCGCAATCTGCGATACCCATCTCGGTTGTGCCGTTTGCGCAGCAAGGTTCGGTCGGTAATGTCAAACTGTCCGATGTGATTAGTTCCGACTTGTCCGGCAGTGGTTTCTTTAAAACACTGAATGAAGAAGATATGCTTTCTCAGCCTAGCGATCCGGAGCAAGTGGATTTTCGTAACTGGCAAGCTTTGGGTCAGGATTATTTGGTGATCGGCCAGGTAATGGGCAACGGTGGAAGTTTTAACATTCAGTTCCATTTGTTCAATGTGCATAACGGTCAACTATTGATGGGTTACCGTTTGACGGTGGGCGGCAACGAATTGCGTCGTGCCGCCCACCACATTAGTGACTTGATTTACGAAAAGCTGACCGGGCGCAAAGGTGTATTCAACACGCGAATTGCGTATGTAACCAGCCTCCAGAGAGGTCGCGGTAAGCAATATATGCTGCAAGTGGCCGATGCCGATGGCTACAACCCAAGGACTATCGCCGAGTCGCCCGAGCCTATTATGGCCCCGGCTTGGTCGCCCGATGGATCAAAGATCGCATACGTTTCATTTCATACCAAACGTTCGGCGATTTATGTGCAGACCTTGGCTACCGGCCAGCGCGAAAGTGTCGCGGCCTATCCGGGCATTAACGGCGCTCCGGCATTTTCACCGGATGGAAGTCAATTGGCGATGACCCTGTCAAAAGACGGTAGCCCGGATATTTACGTCTTGAACTTAGCGACCCGAAGGCTTAACCGATTGACGTCGGGTTTGTCGATCGATACCGAGCCGACTTGGTCGCCAGACGGTAGTTCTATCATCTATACATCCGATCAAGGCGGTAAACCGCAGCTGTACATGATTCCCAGCGGCGGCGGTCGAGCTACTCGCCTGACTTTCCAGGGCGATTACAATGCTAGAGGGCGTTTTTCCGCCGATGGTCGAAGTTTAGCCATGGTTAGCGGTAACGGAGGCCGCTATAGGATTGCTGTGATGGACATGGCTTCGCGCACGGTAACGGTCTTAACCGACGGTAATTTAGACGATTCACCCAGTTTTGCGCCGAATAGCAGTATGATCCTGTTTTCGGCGAATAAAGGCGGCCGATCCGTGCTGTCGGTGGTGTCTACCGACGGTGCGATGCAGCAAAAACTGGATTTCGAAAGCGGCAGCGTAAGAGAACCTGCTTGGGCTCCTTAGGATAACGCTATAAATTTTGTAACTATTCGGCGAGTAATTGTGCCGGGCTTGGTACCCGGTGAGACGGCAAAATATAAAATACAGCGATACGAATAGCGGGGATAATCCCTCTCTATTCACTAATTTTATTGAGACGTGATGCGCTGAATATTTATTAAATTTTTTTCGTTTGAACTTTGTATATTTTGGAGACGTTGTATGAAATTAAACAAAACTTATATGGCCCTGGCTATGAGCGCGATTTTGCTTGCCGGTTGTAGCTCGACCGAAGAAGAGGGGAGTCTTGCGGATAGTAGTCAAAGCGCTACCGATGCATCTACCAGCGGTTATAATGACGGTTCAATGGCTGGCAGTCAATTTGGCTCCGGTGACGGCTACAATACCGGATCAAGCTACGGGTCCGGCTCGAATTTAGGTCCCGAGTTTAGCGATCCGAATAATCCATTGTCTAAACAAACGATTTATTTCGAATTGGATAGCAGCCAAGTAAAACCGGAGTTCGTTCCCGTCGTGGCCGCCCACGCCAAATATTTGGCGTCGCATCCGAACCAACACGTGATTTTGGCCGGTCATGCCGACGAACGCGGTTCCAGCGAGTACAATATCGCCTTGGGCGAGCAGCGTGCTAAATCGGTCGAAAGCATGATGCGTGCGCAAGGCGTGTCTAGCGCGCAATTGGAGATTGTTAGTTATGGCGAGGAAAAGCCGGCGGTTTCGGGGCATGACGAATCCGCGTGGCAAATGAATCGCCGGGTAGAAGTAGGTTATCAATGAAAAAAACTGCACTTTTGACGTTATGCGTCAGCATAGGTGGTTGTACAAACGCCGGGGCATTGCCGCCGGCCACTAACTCGGACTATCAAGGCAATATGACCTACGGCGCTCCTTCCGCACAGGTTGATGCGCCGTCTAATAGCGCTATATACGATTTGTTAGGACGGTTGGAACAATTGCAGTCGGAAGTGCAGCAATTAAGAGGACTGGTTGAGGAGCAAGCGCATGCGATCTCCGATTTGGAACGTAAGCAAGACAATATGTATTCGGATTTGGATGAGCGAATCCAGTTGTTAACTTCCGGTGCCCAAGCGGCGCCTCAAGCCGCTACCGAGACTGCACAGGCCGGTGCCGATGCGAGTCAAGCGGCGGTACAAACGGCGTCGTCGTCTGATGCTGCCGCGGCTTCATCCGTGACGAACCCAAATGACAAGAGTGCGGCGCAGGAGCCGGCAGTGGTTGAGAATGATGCGGCTGAGCCGGTTGAACCGGCAGCGGCTAAGCTCAGCGAGCAGGAGCGTTACCAACAAGCATATGAAACCTTGCGGAACGGGCATAACGCGCAGGCAATTAAGATGTTTGAAGCGCTGTATGCCGATAATCCAACCGGCCAGTATGGCGACAACGCTCAGTATTGGTTGGGCGAAGCGTATAAAATCAACCGAGAGTTCGACAAGGCAAGGGATGCTTTTAATAAGGTAATCAGTCAATATCCCGATAGTTCGAAAGTGCCGGATGCCCTGCTAAAGCTGGGTTATATCGAGTACGAACAGCAGAACCCGGCGAAAGCTCGTGATTATTTTACCCGCATTACAACGAGTTATCCCGGAACCACCGCTGCGCACTTAGCAGCAAAAAAATTAGCGAATATGCCGCAATAATGGCTCGGGCAGACTTGTCGCTACGCGTCAGCGAAATTTTTTATTCCTTGCAGGGCGAAAGCAACACGGTCGGGCTGCCGACCGTGTTTATCCGTCTGACCGGTTGCCCGTTGCGTTGCGGATATTGCGATACCGCGTACGCCTTTAGCGGCGGCGAAAAGCTAACGCTGGATCAGATTATCGAAAAAGTCCAATGCTACGATACCTGTTACGTGACCGTAACCGGCGGCGAACCATTGGCCCAGCCGGGTTGTAATTCGTTAATGGTTAAGTTGCTGGATGCCGGCTATCAAGTGTCATTGGAAACCAGCGGCGCCATGGATGTTTCGGGACTGGATCCGCGCGTTGTCAAGGTCATGGACCTAAAAACCCCCAGTTCGGGGGAAATGCGGCGCAATCTGTATGGCAACGTCGAATACTTGAATCCGCAGGATCAAGTGAAATTCGTCATTGCCGACGAAGCCGATTATCAATGGTCCAAACAGAAATTAATCGATTACAAATTAGCGGAACGGTGCCAGGTGCTGTTTTCACCGGTAACCGGTCTGATGTCTCCAACCGTGTTGGCCGATAAACTTCTGGCGGACCGCTTACAGGTTCGCTTTCAGATTCAACTACACAAATATCTTTGGGACGATGCAAGAGGAAAATGACTTAACGGCCTCGAAAGATGGCGTGGGTAAAAATGCCATCATCTTGCTATCGGGCGGATTGGATTCCATCACGATATTGGCCTATGCGAAAAAGCAGGGCTACGGTTGCTATGCTTTGAGTTTTGATTATGGTCAGCGCCATAATGCCGAATTGGAAGCCGCCAAGAAAATCGCGCAGGATTTCCGGGTGATCGAACATAAGGTCGTCCGTTTGGGCCTGGATAGTATTGGTGGCTCCGCCTTGACCGACGAGCACATAGACGTGCCGAAAGCGCCGCAAAGCGGCATTCCGGTTACCTATGTGCCTGCCCGCAATACCATTTTTCTGTCTTTTGCCTTAGGATGGGCGGAAGTCTTGAGCGTCCACGACGTATTTGTCGGCGTGAACGCGGTGGATTATTCGGGTTATCCGGACTGCCGCCCCGAGTTTATTAAGGCCTTTCAAGAGATGGCTAATCTGGCGACGAAAGCCGGCGTCGAAGGCCAAACCATCAAAATTCATACGCCGTTGATTACTTTGAGCAAGGCTCAAATTATCGAACTGGGCTTGAGGCTTGGCGTCGATTACGCCGGCACGGTGTCTTGCTACGCGGCTGATGCCAAAGGCAGAGCGTGCGGTAGTTGCGATGCGTGCCGCCTGCGTAAAGCCGGATTTTCAACTTTAGGCGTGCCCGACCCGACGCGTTATCAATAAATTCAGTTCCGGTTAATTTATATTGAAGGTTCGTCGATGATGCCGATAAGCTCTATGAATACTCCTGCGTTAATCGAGAGCGTCTCAATATGCAGATAAACCAGCCCAAATCTCAGTTTGTTGCGGTAGCGTCGATCGCGGCGGAATTAAGTGCTGTTATGGACGTCGCCAAAGAAATATCGTTGGCCGCCGCCAACGCAAAAGCGATCGCATTCAGGGCCGGCGAAAAAGCCAAAGGTTTTCAGCCGATCACCGATTTCATTAACGAGTTAGCCAAGGAAACCATCGAACTAGTCAACAATATTAACGAATATGCATTGAAATTATATCGGTTAACCGTAAAAAAACACCGCATGTCCGATGCTTGCCGACGCTTTGAAAAAGTGGCGGAATTGTCCCAATATGCGGCTCACGCGGATTCGTTAAAATTGTCATTGGATCAAGCGAGACAAAGAAGAGCCGATTGCGGTCGCCAATTCAGCAGACATGTAAGCGAATTGTTAGATCAACTGGCCGATGTAATGCACCCGGCTAGAGCGGCACGGGTAATCGCCGCAAATTCACGCATAGAAGCTTCGCAGGCGGGAGAATATTTGCAAAGCTTGCAAGCGGTTGCGGAAAGCGTGGACCACGCCGCGCAAATCATTCACGACAAAGTGCATAAATGCCGTAGTGCGTTGAGCGTAATCAATACGGAACACTGATTTATGTCCGGTCGAACAATAGCGATGAGGTAATGTCGTCCATGAAAATGACAAAAGTTTATGAAGGGGAATACCAATGGATCATGTATGGCCGCGATCCCAATAAACCCGAAAAACTGATCGATACCAATCAATATATCGTTCGTACCTCGAATCGTTGCCTATTGATCGATCCGGGCGGAATCGAGTTGTTTGCGCCGATGCTGGCGGCCGTGCTGCATCATGCGCCGGTCGACGAAATAACCGATTTGTTCGCTTCGCATCAGGACCCGGATATTATTTCGTCGTTGGGCTTGTGGGATCAAGCTTTGCCGCATGCCCGCTTGCACGCAGCCGGATTATGGGAAGGTTTTTTACGCCATTTTGGTTGTGACAATATCGAATACGTGGCAATTCAAGATAACGGCGGGGTCATCAACTTGGGCGGCGTCGAGTTGCAAATCATTCCCGCCCATTATTTGCATGCTTCCGCTAATTTTCATTTATACGATCCGCAGGCGAAAATATTGTTTTCCGGCGATGTCGGAGCCGCGCTGGACATACCCGATGCGCCGGCATTCGTTGACAATTTCGATGCTCACATCGAGCGTATGCGTTTTTTTCATCAACGCTGGATGCCGTCCAATCAAGCCAAACGCGCCTGGATAGAACGGGTTAGGAGTTTGGAGATCGATATCTTAGCGCCCCAGCACGGACGCATGTTTAAAGCTAACGACGTCAAGCGTTTTATCGATTGGTTTGAAGCCTTACAGGTCGGGATTGCCGTATAAAACAAGCAGTTGGCAAAAATAATAGGTATAATTCAACAATTAAGCCCCGGTTTTAGAACAGGGGTTTTTTGTTAGAGATCGGTTGGAGTAATCTACAAAAGCATGGCGCAAAAACTTTACATACAGACGAACGGCTGTCAGATGAATGAGTACGATTCCGACAAAATGCGGGATGTGCTGATGGCTTCGCATGGTTTGGAAATCACCGACAACCCGGATCAGGCCGACGTGTTATTGTTGAACACCTGTTCAATTCGTGAAAAAGCCCAGGAGAAGGTGTTTTCCGCGGTCGGACGCTGGAAAAAAATCAAAGACAAACGTCCCGATGTGATCATAGGTGTCGGCGGTTGTGTCGCCAGCCAAGAGGGCGATGCCATTCAAAAACGCGCGCCGTATGTCGATATAGTCTTCGGGCCGCAAACCTTGCACCGTCTGCCGGAACTGTTGAATAAAGCCCGCAGCGGCGGCAAACATGTAGTGGATATATCTTTCCCGGAAATCGAAAAATTCGACAACCTACCGGAACCCCGCGCCGAAGGCCCTAAAGCCTTTGTTTCCGTGATGGAAGGCTGCAGTAAATATTGCACCTATTGCGTGGTGCCTTATACCCGCGGAGAGGAAGTCAGCCGGCCGTTAAGCGATGTCATTGCCGAAATTGAAACCTTGGCGGCCCAAGGCGTGCGGGAAATTAATTTGCTGGGACAGAACGTCAACGCTTATCGCGGTGAAATGGAAGATGGCGATATCGCCGGCTTCGCACTGTTGCTGCATTATGTCGCGGCCGTTGACGGCATCGATAGGATCCGGTTTACCACCTCGCACCCGTTGGAATTTACCGACGACATCATCGAGGCCTTTGCCGAGATTCCGCAATTGGTCAATCATTTGCATCTGCCGGTACAAAGCGGCAGCAACCGGATTCTGGCTGAGATGAAGCGCGGCCATCGGCGCGAGGACTACCTGGAAATCATGCGTAAGATCAAAGCGGTGCGTCCCGGCATCAGTTTGTCATCCGATTTTATTATTGGTTTTCCGGGCGAAACCGACCAGGATTTCGAAGATACCATGGCCTTGATAGAGGAAGTGGGTTTCGATTTTTCCTTTAGCTTTATTTTTAGTCCCAGGCCGGGCACGCCGGCAGCGGATTTTCCGGATGAAGTCAGCATAGCGGTCAAGGAGCAACGTCTGCAGCGTTTGCAAAAGCGCTTGGGCGAAATGGCTGCGGCGATTTCCGAGTCCATGGTGGGCAGCGTCCAAGCTGTATTGGTTGAGGGTAAATCCAAGAAAAACCCGTTACATTTGACGGGCCGGACCGAAAATAACCGGGCAGTCAATTTCGCCGGACATCCGCGATTAGTTGGCCGGTTCGTCGATGTACTGATCACGGAGGCTTTACCGAACTCGTTGCGAGGTCGTTTGCTTGACTCCGCCGTCGATAAAATTTTGCAAAAGGCAGCATCTTGACAGCCGTTCAAGTTTCCCAGGAAATTACCTTATTACCGGTCGACAATCAACGTTTATCCAATCTTTGCGGGCAGCTCGATGTGCACTTACGGCAGATCGAGCAAAGACTGAATGTCGATATCGCCAACCGTAGCAATCATTTTAAGATCACCGGGGTTGATGTAGCGGTTAAGGCGGCCAGCGCGGTCATGCAAAAATTATTCGAGATGGCTGAAAAAGAGGAGATTACGCCGGAGCAAGTGCATCTGAGCCTACAAGATGCTAGCGTCGATCAGTTGTTGGGGCAACCGACAGCCACGGACGCGCTTAGGCCGGAAGGCGTTGCCATCAAAACCAAACGGGGCGTGATTAAGGGTAGAGGGCAGAACCAGCAAGATTATCTGCGTAAAATCCTGACGCACGACATCAATTTCGGTGTGGGCCCGGCCGGAACGGGGAAGACCTATTTGGCCGTCGCCTGTGCGGTGGAGGCTCTGCAGACCGAACGCATACGCCGCATTGTGTTGGTTAGGCCTGCGGTGGAGGCCGGCGAGAAGCTGGGCTTTTTGCCGGGTGACATGGCGCAAAAGGTCGATCCTTACTTAAGGCCTTTATACGATGCCTTGTATGACATGCTCGGCTACGACCGCGTCGAAAAATATCTAGAAAAGAATGTCATTGAAGTCGCGCCGCTGGCATTTATGCGGGGCAGAACATTGAACGACTCGTTCATTATTCTCGACGAGGCGCAAAATACCACGACCGAACAAATCAAGATGTTTTTGACTCGAGTCGGTTTCGGTTCGACCGCAGTGATCACCGGCGACATTACCCAAATCGATTTGCCCAACGAAAGAATGTCCGGTTTGAAGCACGTGCTTAAGGTTTTGAAGGATGTGGAAGGTATTAGCTTTACCTTTTTCGGCGTGCGCGACGTGGTCAGGCACCCCTTGGTGCAACGCATCGTTGCCGCCTATGACCGTTATGAGCAGGAACACTCTTTGTAGACTATGAATAATCTGGATATTCAAATCGCGACCGCGGCCGGCGATTATCCAAGCGAGCAGCAATTTCAAAAATGGGTCGATACGGTATTGAGTGATCCGACTCAGGATAGCGAAATCGTCATACGTTTGGTCGATAATGCCGAAAGTGCCGCACTTAACCGACAATACCGGCGCAAGCAAGGCCCCACCAATATCTTAAGTTTTCCATTTGAAGCGCCCGAAGGTTTCGAAACCGACTTATTAGGCGACTTGGTCATATGCGTGCCGCTGATAGGCCGGGAAGCCATAGAACAGCACAAGTTGCCGGAACATCACTGGGCGCACATCACGATACACGGGGTGTTGCATTTGCTCGGTTACGACCATATTGAAGAAGCCGAGGCCGAAGAAATGGAAGCACTGGAAATCAAACTATTGAATATGTTAAATATAGCCAATCCCTATCAGGAAGAGAGTGCGCAATGAGTAGCGAAGGTAACCCCCCGAGTAGTCAGCCCCATCAGAGGAGCTTGCTGGAACGTATCAGCTATTTTCTGACTGGGGAGCCACAAGATCAGGAAGACTTACTGGAAATTCTCAGAGAGTCGGAAGAAAAACACTTATTGGATGCCGACTCGTTAAGGATGATGGAGGGCGTGATGCAGGTATCCGAACTGCGCGCCAGAGACATCATGATCCCGCGTTCTCAAATGGTGGTAGTGCCCAGGGAAGCCGAGCTGGAAACCATCTTTCCATTAGTCATCGAATTCGCCCATTCGCGTTTTCCCGTTATTGAAGAAGATCGCAGCCGCGTCGTCGGTATATTGCTGGCCAAAGACTTACTCCCCTATGCCTTGCGCGACAAAACCGTCAAGGTCGAGGACGTCATGCGCCCCGCCAGTGTTGTGCCGGAAAGCAAGCGTTTGAACGTATTGTTGAAAGAATTTCGTACCGAACGCAATCATATGGCTATCGTGGTTGATGAGTACGGTAATGCGGCCGGCTTAGTCACCATCGAGGATGTGTTAGAACAAATTGTCGGAAAAATCGAGGACGAGCACGACGAAGATGAAACCAAGGAATACATCTCTCAGCGCAGCGAGCGCGAGTTTATTGTCAATGCCTTGACTCCGATTTCCGAATTCAATGAATATTTTTCGACGGAGCTGGAAGATACTGATTGCGATACCGTGGGAGGTTTAATCTTGCAGCGTCTGGAACATTTTCCGAAAAAGGGCGAAAAAGTCGAATTCGACGCTTTTGTCTTCGAAGTATTACGCGCGGATAATCGCCGGGTTCACTTGTTGCGCTTAAAGCTGCTTTAATGGCTTGGGTACTGACGGTTGCCGGTTGTCGAAATCAATCCCAGTTCTTCTTTGTATCATCGTTGAATCCGGTAAAACGCCAACTTCGGCTCCGTGACGACGCATGTTTGCCACGGTTGGTTTTTTGCCGTGCGGCTGATTACGTTCTAACTTCTTCTAACCTCGATATAGGCGGTTAAATAGGTATCGGTGCCTATCCTTAACTCATCTAGAATAAGCTAGATGACAAATATATCTTTGGTATAAGATCGTTTCAATCATGATACGCACTCTGCTCTTAATCAGTCTTTTGACGACATCGGTATTAGCTTTTGCGGATAAGTCGGTGCGTATCGGCGTTTTGTCTTTTCGTTCACTAGAACAAACCCGGCGCCAATGGCAAGGTTTGGAAGACTTTCTCAGTGCAAAAATTCCGGACACCCAGTTTAATATCATCCCGCTTTTCTATCCGGATATGGATGCCGCCGCAACGGCAAAACAAGTGGATTTTGTGTTTACCAACCCTGAACATTACGTACTACTGCGGCAGAGCACCGGTATTTCGGCGATCGCGACATTGATGAGATCGATCGACGGGCGGCCGGTCAATCGGTTCGGTGGCGTGATTTTTGCCGGCGCCGAGAACGAAGGGCCGAATGAACTGGAGGATTTATCCGGCAAGACAGTCGCTGCGACGGATAAGCGATCGTTCGGCGGCTTTATCATGCAACAGTGGGAATTGTATAAACATGGCGTGAAACCGGCCATTTATCTATACACCGGGATGCCTCACGATAATGTGGTTGAAGCCGTCTTGCAGGGAAAAGCCGATGCCGGGTTTGTGCGTACCGGCGTCATTGAAGCGCTCGTAGCGGAAGGCAAAGTAAAGAGCGGGGCGCTTAGAATTGTTCATCAGCAGCCTGATGGCGATTTTCCGCAAAAGTCATCGACCGAACTTTATCCCGAGTGGCCTTTCAGCGCCATGCCCGAGACTTCTCCGGAAACCGTTAAGGCCGTAGCCTTGGCTTTATTGAGTTTGGATAGCCAAGAACCGGTCGCGCGGACAGCGAAAATATATGGTTTCGGCCCGCCCGGCGACTACAGTAAAGTGGAGGCCGTAATGTTGCGGCTAAATATTTATCCGCACGAACTCAAGAACATACAGTTTCGAGACGTCTATTTTCGTTATCGCTATCCGATTTGGGCAGGAACGTTTTTTCTGTTACTCGTTTTTTTGCTTTCGGTTCAGTTATTCAGAGCCAATCGGCGTTGGCGCCGTTCCAGTATGATGTATCACCTGGTAGCGGATTACACCAGCGACTGGGAGTATTGGTTGGGTAAGGACGGCGAATTGATTTACATGTCGCCTTCTTGTCAGAACGTTACAGGCTTTACCGCCAAAGAATTTAAACGGCGTCCCGATTTGCTTGAGATTCTGGTGCACGAAGCCGATAAGAAAGATTTTCTCCGGCATTGGCAAGATCATGTTAGGACCGTCAAAGCCGGCGAACTGGAATTTAGGATTACCGATCGTCAAGGCGCAGTTCATTGGATACATCATCTTTGCCGGCCTGTTTACGACGATAGCAACCGTTACCAAGGCCTACGCGCATCTAATCGAGACATTACCGCAAGAAAGAAGGTCGAAATGGAATTGCGTTTGCATGATGCCGCGTTAAAGGCCTGCGCAGATGCCATCATCATTACTGATCTCAACGCCAATATTCAGTGGCTCAACCCGGCGTTTTGCGAGCTGACGGGTTATAGCGAACAGGAATGTATAGGCCGAAACCCGGCGGAACTTTGTAAATCCGGTGAGCAGGATGCGCTTTTTTACCAGCACTTGTGGGAAACGATATTGAAAGGTCAAACTTGGCGAGGTGAAATCGTTAACCGGCGTAAATCAGGTGAAACCTATTGTGAGTACATGAGCATTACGCCGGTATACAACAGTTTCAATCGGATTAGTCATTTTATAGCGGTAAAGCAGGATATTTCCGAGCGCAAGCAGACGGAGCAAACTATACGGCAGATGGCTTTTTACGATCCCCTGACTCAATTAGCGAACAGGCGATTACTGGTCGATCGATTGGAGCACGCGATTGCGAGTTGCAAACGCAAGCACCGATATGGTGCCTTATTGTTATTGGATTTGGATCGCTTTAAGGCGCTCAATGACCTGTTTGGTCATGATGTAGGAGATCAGCTATTGGTCAAGGTGGCCAATAGCTTGAAAAGTCTCGTACGTGAAGAAGATACGATAGCGCGTTTTGGCGGTGACGAATTTGTCGTGTTGCTGGTCGATTTGGATGCGGAGAAGGAAAAGGCCGGCGTAAAGGCGGAGCAAATAGCGCGTAAGATTAAGGAAACGTTATCGCAGCATTATCATCTGGAAATCAATCGCGAGCAGACGGTTTCTAACTATTTCTCCTATGATTTAAGCGTGAGCATTGGGATCAACCTATTTAGGGATGCGGAAACCAACGGCGAGAAAATTTTGAAACAAGCCGACGTCGCGATGTATCAAGCCAAAAAAAATGGACGCAACACTATCCACCGCTTCCAATAGCGCTGGATTCTAAGCTGCCCGGACAAGCGCGGCCATTCTGCGATCAGCCGGTGATTTTCGGCAGCCCGAATATATGGATTGTGTTTTGGTTTAATAGCAGATTGTTTTGAGCGAGCCGCTTCGTCTTAAGACTGCGGAAGGAACCGAGAACGGCTTGTAGGTATGAGCGACGGCCGGACCCGAGCGCGAGGTTTTCGGGCCGGGTTTAAGCACATTACGCTTAAACCCGGCCGATATCTACAAATGGCAAGTTTAGCCGGCTCTGCCCGCTTCAGAGGCTTCCGGAACTTCGATTAAACTGCCGGTTTTACAGTCGTAAATATAACCGTAAACAGGAATTTCGCTTGGCACCAAAGGATGGGACTTGATGCGTTTGACGTCTTCCAGCACGCTTTGTGCCTGGTTTTTAATCGTTAACCAATTGATGTATTTGCCGTCGGTTGAACCGGGGCCGTCGCCGCTGTCGTGCCAGCCGGATGCGTCTATGCTGGCGGTTTTCAGGCTGCTGGACAGCAAATCGCTCATAATTTCGTTGGTGAAGGTTTCCATGCCGCAATCGGTATGGTGAATGACAAACCATTCTTTGGTGCCTAACAATTTATAGGAGATAACCAGCGAACGTATCGCATCGTCGCTGGCGCGGCCCCCGGCATTACGGATTACGTGGGCATCGCCTTCTGATAAGCCTGCATACTTGGCCGGATCCAAACGGGCATCCATGCAGGTCAAAATGGCAAACTGACGTGCGGGCGGCATGACTAGGTCGCCTTTATCGAAATTGGCCGCGTATTCCCGATTGGCCAGCAATACTTCATTTAATATTTTGCTCATAATAACCTCTGGTGTGGGAAAAAAACGCCCGGCTCATTTTATGAGGCCGGACGATATTATTACTATCTCCGGGGCATATTCTATACAGCGATTTTTGTGGTTTAAAGCGGCGATATGGTTTATAAAATATAAACTTTAAGTTTATATTGTTTGGCCATGGATAAATTCAACAACATGCAAGTGTTCTGTCGCATCGTCGAATTGGGTACGTTTTCGGCGGTGGCCAAGGAGATGAAGTTGTCGACCATGATGATCAGCAAATACATGACACAACTGGAAGCTTCTTTGGGTGTCGTATTGATGAACCGCACCACTCGCAGCCTGAATCTAACCAGTGCGGGCGAAGCGTTTTACAATCGCAGCAAACAACTGCTGGAAAATTTGGCCCAATTGGAAGAAAGCACCGCGCAGCTTGGCGGGCAAGTGGCCGGGCAGATCAAGATAAGCGCGCCTATCGATTTCGGCGGCATCTATATGGTGCCTGCCATCGAACAATACATGCGGCAATATCCAAAAATCAGAGTGTTGATGTCGCTGGACAATAAACCGCCCAATCTGCGCGACGGCAGTTTCGACATTTCCTTGCTGGTGACCGATAAACTCGATCCCGGCGTGGTGGCGCGCAAGATCGCCGAAACCGAGCTTTGTACGTATGCGGCTCCGAGTTATTTAGCCGAGAAAGGCACGCCCCGGACTATCGACGACTTGCTTCGGCATCAATGCCTGCATTATGTGGATACGCCGCACGGCGACTATTGGTTGTTTAACGTCGGCGGCGAAGTCAAACGCATCAAATCCGATTGGGTGCTGGCATCCAACAACGGCAGGGCCCTGTGCCAGGCCGCGGCCTTGGGCATGGGTATCGTCCAAGCGCCGCGCTTGTCGGTGGCACCTTATCTACATAGCGGCGAGTTGGTGGAAATATTGCGCGATTTTAGGCGTCCGGCCATTTCGATCTATGCCACTTATTTACAGCGCAGGTTTTACCCCGCCAAGTTGAGCAGTTTCATCGATTTCCTATTGGCCTATTTTGCGGCGGACGAAGCCTAGTCGACGGGCGTTAATCTTTTCAAATGCGCGCATTTCAATCAAAGAACCGCCAACGGGTGGTTTTAGGTTTGAATGGTTGGGTTCGGCTACTTTGCGACATTCAAATAAAGCCACAAGCCACCCTCTGAATGACAGGTCACCGGCAGTAAGCAGCCCACCACTGATCATCGGGGATTCAATGAAAGCGTAAATGATTTCGTCGCCGTGCATTATTTCGTTGTGAGCAGCGCAATGGCTGCCATACAATCCCAGCCAATTAGACAACTCGTAGCGTTCGTCGGCCAATATTCAGAGATATAATTGTTCATGATAAAAACCTTAGCGATAGCCGGTCATCGATTGAAACAGTGGCTTGATGCCCACCTGCCTTTCCTCATCCCGAAGCGCCGGGGCGGTATTCACCATCTGCTGCTATCCGTTGTTTTGGTGGTATTGGCTTTAGTGGTGCGCTTTTTAATTGCGCCTGTGGATGCAGGTTTGCAGTACGTCTTATTCTTTCCTGCCGTCACCTTGGCGGCTATCGTTGGGGGGGATAAGCCGGGATTGCTGGCCACCCTCATGGGAGCATTTTTAGGCACTTACTTTTTTACTCCGCCCTATTACTCGATTTCAATGGACGTGTTGCAACGGGCCTTAGGGGGAAACCTGGTGTTTCTCATGGACGGGCTGGTCGTGTCCATTGCTATTGAGGCAATGCATCGCTATCGTAAGCAATTAGCTGAAGAATTAAAAAAATCGATTGATACCAATAGTGTTTTAGAGGAAAACTCGCAGTATTTAAAAAAATCCCAAGCCCAGTTGAAAGCATTCATTTCCCAGGCACCTATCGCCATCGCCATGTTCGACCGGGATATGAACTATCTGGAAACCAGTGAGCAGTGGATCAATGCATATGGCCAAGGTTATGCCAGTCTGAACGGTCGCAATCATTATGAGGTACACCAGGACTTGCCGGAAAGATGGAAGCAGGTCCACCAGCAGTGTCTGAGCGGAGCCATGCTTAAAAATGATGAGGACCTGTGGATTCAGGCAGATGGTACTCACAAATGGGTGCGCTGGGCGGTGATGCCATGGCTTGATGAGAAGGGAGCCATCAGCGGCATTATCATCTCGGGTGAAGATATCACCGAACGAAAGCACAACGAAAGGCTGCTGATGGAAAGCCAAAGGGAAAACGCCTTCTTGGCCGATTTGATACGGACTTCCGAACAACCCGTGGCTGTCGGCTATCCGGATGGGCGGCTAGGGCTGGTGAACGCCGCTTTTGAGATGTTAACCGGCTACTCTGCCGCAGAGCTACAAGGTATCAATTGGGCGACGGTGCTTACGCCGCCGGAATGGCTTGAGGTCGAACGCAAAAAACTGTCGGAGCTTCTGCACAGCGGCCAACCGATCCGTTACGAAAAAGAATACATCAGAAAGAACGGCACACGCGTTCCGGTCGAGGTACTGGCCCACCTCAAGACAGACGTTGAAGGCAAACCCGAATTCTATTACGGGTTCATAACCGATATCACCGAGCGTAAACAGGCTGAACAAGCATTGCGAGAAAGTCAGATGGACCTGAACCATGCCCAGGCGGTTGCTCACATCGGCAGTTGGCGACTGAATGTGCGCAGCAATACGCTGGAATGGTCCGACGAAAATTACCGCATTTTTGGTGTCCCCAAAGGCACGCCGCAGACTTATCAGTCGTTTCTCACTATTGTCCACCCAGACGACCGGGACAGGGTCGATACAGCGTGGAGAGAGGCGCTGAACGGCAAGCCTTACGATATTTCGCATCGGATTATTGCAGACGGCAAAATCAAGTGGGTGCGCGAACAGGCCGAGTTGGAATTCAACGAAGACGGCACATTGCTGGGCGGTTTCGGCACGACTGAAGACATCACACTGATCAAAAACGTTCAGGACGCGCTGCAACACGAGCGGATTTTCCTGCGACAAGTCATCGATGCGGCGCCCAGCATGATTTTTGTCAAGGACCAGGAGGGACGATTTATCTTAGGCAACGAGGCCTTGGCCCGGTGCTACGGCACTAGCCCTGAAAACCTGATCGGCTTGACCGATGAGCACTTCAATTCCAACGCTGATGAGGTGGCCCGGTTCCATCAAGACGACCTCGATGTCATCGACAACCGCCAGCCCAAACGTTCTATAGAGGAAAAAGTCACCCATGCCGATGGCTCTATACACTGGTACAGCACCGTCAAGATCCCGCTGATCGAGGAAGGTCATTGCGACAAACTGCTGGGGGTGGCAACCGACATTACCGACCGCAAGCAACACGAAGCACATTTGGCCGAACACGCGCTGCAACTGCAGGAAACAACCCGCCGCAAGGACGAATTTCTGGCGATGCTCGCCCACGAACTGCGCAATCCCTTGGCGCCCATCAGCAATGCCGTGGAGACACTGAAATTCACGGATTTGAAACCGGCCCAGATAGCCCGGTGCACCGACATGATCAACCGCCAGGTCAAACATTTAACTCGGCTGGTGGATGACTTGCTGGATGTGTCCCGAATCAGTCGCGGCTTGGTCGAACTTAAAAAAGAACCGCTGGAAATACGGGATTTCCTTCTGCCGGCCGTGGAAACCAGCCAGCCGCTGATCGATACCCGGCGGCATACTTTCTCTTTGGTGCTTCCGCCAGAACCCGTGTGGGTCGAAGGCGACCGGATCCGGTTGACCCAAGTCGTCTCAAACCTCATTAACAATGCTGCCAAGTATACGGAGGAGGGAGGGCATATCGAACTGTCGGTCGAAGTCTCCGACCGCGAAGTGGGCATTCATGTCTCCGACAACGGCAGTGGCATCGATCCGGCGGATTTATCGCGCTTGTTCGACTTGTTCTACCAGGCAGAGCGCAACCTTGACCGTGCCCAAGGCGGATTGGGTATCGGTTTGTCTCTCGTCCATAACCTGGTGGCGAAGCATGGCGGCAATGTGCAAGTCTTTAGCGCAGGCCGTGGACAAGGCAGCGAATTCGTGATTCAGCTGCCGCGGCTGATCTTATCGCCCTCTATATGCGCTATCACCGACGCACCTGCAGCGTCTAGCGTCAATCAACGCCGCATATTGGTCGTGGATGACAATCGCGATGTCAATGAAAGCCTGGCCTTGCTGCTTGAAAGCGAGGGGCATCAGGTGCTGACTGCGTTCGACGGTATCTCTGCACTGGAAATAGCACGAACCGAACGGCCGGATATCATCCTGATGGATATCGGGCTGCCTGGGATGGACGGCTATGCGGTGGCGCAGGCGTTGCGACAGCACCACGAACTGGAGCGGACCATGCTGATTGCCCTGACGGGCTATGGGCAGCCGGATGACCGGAAAAAGTCCGGTGCCTCAGGGTTCGATGAACACTTGGTCAAGCCAATCGATATGGAAAAATTTCGGAAGTTGCTAGCCAACTATCCGACAACCAGGACCGTAGGCTGGGTAGAGCAGCGCGAAATCCAGCAAATGCCTTGAAATATCCGAGCATCTTTACATTCAAACGGCTCTCTGAATTAGAAAGCTTATCAGCCTCTAAGCTGGGTTTCATTATCATTCAACCCAGCCTGCAACCACTCCAATTCAGAGGCATGACCAGCCTTAATGAGTCTTGCGACAATCGCTCTGTTCCATATCTGACCGGCTTAAGGTCAGCCCCCCGAACTAACGTTATTGGTGATGTCAGTTTGAATGCCAAGTCGTCAGCAGTTCGTTAAGCTGCTTCATATTCGGCAAACCGGGGCGAGCGCCCATGCGCGCGCAGCATAGGGCGCCGGCGGCGCTGGCGTAGCGCAGCAATTCGTGCCAGTCTAAGCCTGCCGCGAGGCCGGCGGCGAAGGCGCCGTGGAATGCGTCGCCGGCACCGGTGGTGTCGATTGCGGCGATAGGCGGCGCCGGCATGCTGCCGCGCTCTTGGCCTATTTGCCAGATCAAGCCGCGCTCGCCCAAGGTGATCACCACCGCCGGTGCTAATGCGGACAAACGCGTCAGTGCGGTGTGTTCGGCGCCGGCGTATTGCAGCGCGAATTTTTCCGAACACACCAAATAATCGACTTTATCCATCAAGGTCCGGGTGCCATCGTGCAAGGAACCGGCATCGAGTACGCTGTATTCGAAGCCGATATCGCTTAATGCGGTCAACGAAATATGGGGCTCGTGACCGTCGAACAACAAGGTTTTGCTGCTGAGACCGGTAAAGTCGACGCCATCGCCGGGCAAGGCCTTGGTATCCCCCTTGTAATTCAGTAACGCGCGTTTGCCGTCGGGTTTGACCAGGATTGCCGACAAGGGGGTGGGCGAATCGCCGCGTATT
Organism: Methylomonas sp. MgM2; assembly: GCF_054172045.1. Classification (NCBI taxonomy): domain Bacteria; kingdom Pseudomonadati; phylum Pseudomonadota; class Gammaproteobacteria; order Methylococcales; family Methylococcaceae; genus Methylomonas; species Methylomonas sp. MgM2. The sequence goes on from NZ_JBSYXO010000016.1 coordinate 18,783, forward strand.
AGATTTTGGGTGTCGACATTTTCCCGTTCGAACTCTCGGAGATGGCTGTCGCCGTAAACGTCGTTTCCCAAATAACCGGCGAAGGCGGATTTGAATCCCAATCGAGCCGCAATCACGGCGGCGTTCGCGGCTGGGCCGCCGCCGCAGCTTAGTAGGCTATCGGCAAATAGCTTTTCGTCTTCGGCAGGATGATGCGGCACCGAGAAGACCAGGTCGTAACTGGCGTGGCCTATGCTGATTACGTCGAAATTCTTACTGTCGGACACGGCGGTAATTCCCATAAAAGATAAATCGCCGTTATTGTAGTGTCTCGCATACTATCTCGATAGCTTAGGCGGGCTTTCCGCTGCGAAGCGCGGAATTTTGGGCTATTAATGCGCGGCGGCAAAAGACCGAAATCCGGATGCGAGTAAGCTGAATCATCGTGATTCCAACTTGAGCAGCAAGGCGATAATGGTCAGTCCCAAGATCAGCGACAGGCCTTTCCAAAACAGCACGGGATTGCGCTCGATCAGCGGCGGCCGGTTTTTATTCAGAAACTCGGTGCCGGGATGGCGCAACTCGTATACGAATTCGGATAAATCGTCGTAACGCCGGTAGGGATTCGGGTGGACGGCTTTTCTCAACACCTCGTCTATCCAAGCCGGGATTTCTCTGTCATCGTGCAACACGGAACGGTAATGCAATTTTAATTGGGCTGCCCGGCTTCGGGTTTTGGCAACTTCGGTACCGTAGGGGAGTTCGCCCGACAGCATTTGATACGCAATCACGGCCAACGAAAATTGGTCCGAGCGCGTGCTTCCAGCTTCGCCCAGAAAATACTCGGGCGCCGTATACGGCGCGGTACCGAGGATTTGGCTGCGATCGAATGGCGAACTCAGTTCCATCAGTCCGGCCACCCGCGCAGAGCCGAAGTCGATGATTTTCACGCTACCCGTGTTGTCTATCATGATATTGTCGGGCCTAAGATCTTGATGCAGCATTTCCAGACGGTGAAAAGCGCGCAAGCCTTTGGCGATCTGTTCGACTATGCGCCGTACGCTCTCGATGTCGGGCCTGGGATTATCCAGCATCCATTGCTTTAAGGTCCGGCCTTCGATAAATTCGGTAACCACGTAAAGGTAATTTCGCCGACGGGTCGGCTTGCCGGGCTTCAATACATAGGCGCTGTCGATGCGGCGGGCTATCCAATCTTCCATCAGAAAGCGTTCCAGATAGGCGGCGTCGCCGCGCAAGTCGATTGAGGGCGTTTTAATGACGACGGCGGCGTTGGTTTCGGTATTCGCCGCCAGGTAAACATGGCTGCGGCTGCTGGCATGCAATTGCCTGATGATGGTGTAGCCATCGAAATCCATCCGGGGCTCAAGTATCGGCGGAAAGGGTAAGTCCGTTTGCAGGCGCTGAAGCGCATCGGCTTTAGGTTCCGGTAATTCGTCGATTCTGGCGATTTGCACGGTCAGGTTGTCGTCGCTGCCCTTGGCGTAAGCATGATGCGCTATGGCCTTGGCCGCAGCGTTCAGGTCGTCCCGCTGTTCAGCGATCATATCGACCATTGCGTCGTTACCGACGAATTCATGAATGCCATCGGTCGCCAAAATAAATATATCGCCCGTTTCGACGGCTAATGTTTGGAAATCGATTTCCAACTGTTGGTTGATGCCTAAAGCCCGGCTCAAATAACTCGTTTCTTGGTTGAGCCACAGCCTATGGTCTTCGGTCAACTGTTCCAGGCTATTGTCCTGCAAACGGTAAACGCGGCTGTCGCCGATATGGAAGACGTAAGCCGTCGTAGACTTGATGATCAGCGCGCTAAAGGTGCAAATGTAGCCTTTGTCCGCGTTATAACGGTATTGGCTTTGCCGGGTATGGGCGTACAACCACGAGTTGGTGGCTAACAACACGCGTTGCGCCGACTTCTTCACCGACCAAGTCTCCGGCGTGCAGAAATAGTCAGCCATGAAGCCGGTGACACTGGCTTCGCTGGCGATCTGGCTGACTTCGCTAGTGCTGATGCCGTCCGCCAGCGCAATGGCGATGCCTTTGGCGCTCAGTAGCGGCTCCTTCGGACTATAGGCAGCGTAAAAATCCTGATTGACAGCTTTACGGCCCTTGTCGGAAAACTGTCCTAAGGAGATCCGTAGTTGACTGGACATTAGCTATATGGCCGAAAATCGCCTTTCGGAGATGCCGGCGTCAGTAACTTTTATAGGGCAAAAATTTGCCGCTCATGACGATTTTGACGCGGTCTCCTTTAGGATCGGGCTCTCGCTGCAAATCCATGCTGAAATCGATGGCGCTCATGATGCCGTCGCCGAATTCCTCGTGAATCAAGGCTTTCAAGGCCGGGCCGTAGACGCTGACGATTTCGTAGAAGCGGTAAAGCAGGGGATCGGCCGGCGCCGTGCCGTTTAACGTGCCTTTGTAAGGCACGACTTGAAGCAGGGCTTTGGCGTCCTCCGGCAATTCCAGAAGTTCGGCGATTTTGCCGGCTTGTTCGGCGTTCAACGTCATCTGCCCCAGCAAGGCGGCGCAGGTCCATTCCTTGCTTTGGCCTATGGCATCGGCCAATTGCGGCCAGGTCAGTTGCTTGCGGTGTTTTTGAGCGATGATCAATTCGGTCACTTCGTTGCGTGTCATACGGAACTCCTTAATTCAAGTAAACGGTTAGCGCCCCGCCCCCGTGTGGTCCGAGGCGCGGGAATTAAACCAACGAGCGCTTGGGCGCGGTTCTGATATGGGTGGAATAAAGGGTCAATCCGGTAAATGCCAAGCCGCCGACCAGATTGCCGGCTACGGTCGGCAATTCGTTCCAGATGAAGTAATCCATGATCGAAAACTTGCCGCCCATGATCAAACCGGACGGAAACAAGAACATATTGACGACGGAATGCTCGAAAGCCATGCCGAAGAACAGCATGATAGGCATCCACATGGCGATGACCTTGCCGCTAACCGTGGTGGAAATCATGGCGCCCACCACGCCGGTAGAAACCATCCAGTTACAAAGCACGCCCCGGATAAACAGCGTCAACATGCCGGCCGCGCCGTATTTTGCATAACCCAAGGTTCGCGCCTCGCCGATGCCGGCGATTTTCTTGCCGACGTCGTTGGGTTCCACCGAGAACCCGTAAGTGAACACGATGGCCATCATCACGGCGACCGTGAGCGCGCCCAAGAAATTGCCGACAAACACCAAGCCCCAATTTCTCAGGACGCCGCTTACGGTTACTCCGGGGCGTTTGTCTATCAACGCCAACGGCGTTAACACGAATACGCCGGTCAATAAATCGAATCCCAGTAAATAAAGCATCGAAAAGCCGACCGGAAACAAGATGGCTCCGAAGATAGGCGAGCCCGTCTGCACGGTGACGCTGACCGCAAACACGGCGGCAAGCGCTAAAATCGCACCGGCCATATAGGCTCTGATGACGGTGTCTCGGGTCGACATGTAGATTTTGGACTCGCCGGCATCGACCATCTTTGTGACAAATTCTGAAGGAATCAGATAGGACATAACTCACCTTTTATAACGTTGGAAAACACTGGATTAATGTGCAAGCACGTTAATCCGATCGCGTAAGCCTGTTAGCGCAGGCTATCGGTTCCTTTCACACGAGCGTTATTACTCGTTTATTGCAGACCGGAAAAGACGACGCGGGAACAACAGACGAGTAAATTTCGCCGCTTCGGTAGAAGCGGTCGTTCAACGCCGTTGTTGAAAGGTGGAGGGCGGTGCGCCGTTGCACCGGCATCAGCCAAGCACCTAGCGTGCCACTGATTGTTTTCACGGCGTTTAAAGCGATTCAGCGCCTATATCGCGACTCCGAAGCCACTTTTTTGCACCGAAATGATTAATGGTTGCACCAAAATGAATTCATGCCGGCTAAAAACGGTGTCGTATGGAAGCGATCCTTGGCAGCTTGCAAGTGCCGATCAGGCGTTGTGCCGAAATCCGGACGATTAGGCCGTACATTCGTACGAAACTTGCTTGAAAAACTAGCGTCTCGATGCGTTGATAAATCAAGGGGTTGAGTTGAAATCCGGAAATATTCGCATGATGCCTGGATTTTCAGTTGGCGATCTGAAAGAGCAAAGCATAAACCAATGTCGTCGCCGGCCGAATTCATTCGGCAAAACACGATCGATGCAATTGCTCGGCGCGCGTTCCGGCCGGGCCGGAGCCGTTCGGTCGGACGGTTTTTTCCAGTATGAAAACTCTAACGTCAAGACTGGTAATGCTGGAAGCGGCCACGATCCGTATTGAACACTAATGTTTTACAAATACCGTGGCCGCGATTGTTTAATATGGCCGTTTTGGAGATAATGCGGCGTAATTGTGTAATTTTTTGGTTGAATCTTTATGAACGAACTGGTGTCGTCCGGAATCGAGTTAATGCTGATCGGCATGGGGATGGTCTTCGCTTTTTTGGCGATGTTGATAGTCGCCGTCAAGATGATGTCGTCGATCGTGTTGCGTCTTTTTCCGGAGCTGCCGGGCGGCCGGCATCCGGGCACGCATCACGGTGACGATCTCGGTACTATCGCCGCAATCAGCGCGGCCGTTCATCAATATCGCAAGAAATATCAGCAGAAACGTTAATAGGATGTCTGGATCAATTCCAGGCAGATAGGCTCGTCCCGCAAGGTGTATTAGCCGCCCGACCCAAAAGGCATCAAAAGGAGAAACAAGAGTGGCAAAGGTAACAAAACCTTTAGGCATTACAGAAGTCGTGTTGCGCGACGCTCATCAGTCATTGTTGGCAACCCGGTTCCGTATCGAAGATATGCTGCCGATTTGCGAGCAGATCGATCAAATAGGCTATTGGTCCGTGGAGTCGTGGGGCGGAGCCACCTTTGACGCCTGCATTCGTTATTTGGGGGAAGATCCTTGGGAGCGTTTGCGTTTGTTGAAAAAGGCCATGCCCAACACCCGTCAGCAAATGCTGTTCCGCGGCCAAAATATATTGGGCTATCGGCATTATGCCGACGATGTGGTCGATAAATTCGTCGAGCGCTGTGTGGTAAACGGCATCGACGTGTTCCGTATCTTCGATGCGATGAACGATATGCGCAATATCGAGCGCGCAGTGAAGGCAGTGCTGAACACCGACGCGCACGCACAAGGCACGATTTCATATACCACCAGTCCGGTGCATACCATAGCCAAATGGGTGGAACAAGGCCGCGTCATCGAAGACATGGGGGCGCATTCGATTTGCATCAAAGACATGGCCGGTTTACTGACGCCTTACGATGCTTACGAATTGATCAGCAAGTTGAAAAAAGCCGTGTCGATTCCGATTCATATGCAATGCCACGCGACCACCGGTTTAAGCGTGGGAACCTATATCAAGGCGATTGAAGCCGGGCTGGACAATTGCGATACCGCGATTTCGTCGATGAGCATGACCTACGGACACAGCCCCACCGAAACCATAGTCGCCAGTTTAAAAGGTCAACCGAACGATACCGGGTTGGATCTGAACAAGCTGGAAAAAATCGCGGCTTATTTCCGCGAAGTGCGTAAAAAATACGCCCAATTCGAAGGCAGCCTCAAGGGCGTGGACGGCCGCATTCTGGTTTCGCAAGTACCCGGCGGCATGCTGACCAATATGGAAAGCCAACTGAAAGAGCAAGGCGCAGCCGACAAATTCGATGAAGTATTGCAGGAAATTCCGCGCGTGCGCGAGGATTTGGGTTTTATCCCATTGGTCACGCCCACTTCGCAAATCGTCGGGACGCAAGCTGTGTTGAACGTCTTGTCCGGCGAGCGTTACAAAACGGTCAGCAAGGAAACCGCCGGCGTGTTGAAAGGCGAGTACGGCGCATCGCCCGCGCCGGTTAACAAGGAGTTACAGGCCCGCGTGTTGGACGGCGCGACGCCGATAAGCTGCCGCCCCGCGGATTTGTTGGAACCGGAAATGGATAAACTGGTTGCGGAAGTTAAACGCAAAGCCGCAGACGAAGGCGTCAAGTTGGCGGAATGCGTCGAAGAGGATGCTTTGATTGACGGAATGTTCGCGCAAGTCGGCTGGAAGTTCCTGCAAAATCGCGGCAATCCGGAAGCTTTTGAGCCTGCGCCTAATCCGCAAGCGGCAAACGCGGCAGCCGAAAGTCAAACTAAAACCGCCGAAGCGCCGACCGAGAGTTACAGCGTCAATGTCGACGGCCGAAATTACAATGTGGTAGTCGGACCGGGTGGCGCCAACCTATCGGTCACCAGCGTGCCTGCCAAGCCGGCTCAGCCGGATTTAGTCGTCACTCCGCCCATTGTCAGCGGACACGGCGTCGTTGTTTCACCGCTGGCCGGCGTGGTATTGAAAGTGAATGTCAACATCGGCGCTCATATCGATGAGGGCGACGTGGTCATGGTGTTGGAAGCGATGAAAATGGAAACCGAGATTCGCGCCAAAGTAGGTGGTATCGTCAGCGCGGTCAATGTCAAGCAGGGCGACAGTGTGGCGGTGGGCGACGTGTTGGTCACGCTTTAATAAATGCATGCGGCGGGACTTGGCGTTCGCCGTTCAGTCTGTAATTAAAAACGATAATTCATGGAAAACTTAATTCTGTTGTGGGAAAGCACCGGTTTTTATAACATTTCCGGCCCGCAAGTCACTATGATGGCGGTCGGGTTTTTGCTGCTGTTTCTAGCCATCAAGAAGGGCTTCGAACCGTTGTTGTTATTGCCGATCGGGTTCGGCGCGATCTTGAGTAATATTCCGGTTGCCGGCATGACCGAGGAGGGCGGCATTCTGCATTACATGTACGGCGGCATCAAATCGGGCGTTTTCCCGTTGCTGATTTTTATGGGCGTCGGCGCGATGACCGATTTCGGTCCCATGCTGGCCAATCCGAAAACCTTGTTATTGGGGGCGGCGGCGCAGTTCGGCATTTTCGGTACCTTATTCGGCGCCTTGGCTTTAAACGCGGTACCGGGTATGGAGTTCGATCTAAAACAGGCGGCGGCGATCGCGATTATCGGCGGCGCAGACGGCCCCACCGCGATTTATGTTGCGTCGAAGTTGGCACCGGAGTTATTGGGAGCCATTGCGGTTGCGGCGTATTCCTACATGGCTCTGGTGCCCTTGATTCAACCGCCGATCATGCGGGCTTTGACTTCGGTCGAGGAACGAAAAATAGAGATGCAACAACTTCGTACGGTGACGCAAAAAGAAAAAATCGTGTTTCCGATGATGCTGGTTACGTTAACCGCGTTTTTGCTGCCTTCCGCGGCTCCCTTGGTTGGTATGTTTTGTTTGGGAAATATAATGAACGCATCCGGCGTGGTCGAAAGGCTCAGCAAGACCGCCCAGAACGAACTGATTAACATCGTGACGATATTCCTGGGTTTATCCGTGGGCTCTAAACTGAGTGCCGACGCATTTTTAAAATTGGAAACCTTGGGTATTTTGGGCTTGGGCGCCATCGCATTTTCTATCGGCACTGCCAGTGGCGTGTTAATGGCCAAAGTGATGAACCGTTTCAGTAGTACGCCGATTAATCCGCTGATCGGCGCGGCCGGAGTTTCCGCGGTACCGATGGCGGCTAGGGTTGCGAACAAAGTCGGACAAGAAAGTAATCCGTATAATTTTTTGCTGATGCACGCCATGGGGCCGAACGTAGCCGGGGTAATCGGGTCGGCAGTGGCGGCCGGGGTGCTGTTAAGCTTAGTTCATTAAGCATCTTAAAAATTAATCGTAGCAAGAGCCGGCTCACTGCCGGCTTTTTTGTTTGTCATCGGGCACCTTAGTTCGCTTGCTTGCGGTTGTGCGTCGGAAATTGGTAATCTGATTCTCCACCGACTATAGTTTTTCCGACTCCGTCTCTCTTGATGGCCTGGACCGGGAGCAATGCCTTGGACAATTTTATTGGGTTTGCCGTATTCATTTTGGTTGCGGTTCCGCTTGCCGTGATCATTTTATTGGCCGTGATACTGCGCCGGCAAAAGCGGCAAAGCGACGAGATGGCTCAAGCGATCAGTAAGGTCGAACAGACTTTGATAGAGCAACGGGAATGGCTACGCGAGTTTGGCCGAACGTTAGGTGCTGCGCCGGCTGTGGCGCCGGACGCATCGGTACAGTCCCAATCTCAATCGAATCTGCAAGAAACCATGGCCCCGGTCCGAAGGCAAGAAAGCGAACCGGCGGATACGGCGCGGACAGAGTTCACGGCGAAACCAGCCGTTCGGCATCCTGGCGTTGAAGCCGAGCAGAGCGTAGCCGAAACGGATGTCGCCGACGCTTGGGCTCTCGCCGAATCGGCGCGCACGGAACCGAGCCGTTTTGAAGTGGCGGCCAAACAAATCCTAAAGGAGATATGGAATTGGATCGTGGTCGGCGAGGGACGCAGGCCGGAAGGCATGTCGGTGGAATATGCGGTGGCCAGCAATTGGCTGCTCAGAATCGGCGTGCTGATTTTGGTGACCGGTATCGGATTTTTTCTGAAATACTCCATCGATAACGGCTTGATAGGAGAAAAGGCGCGAGTGGCGCTGACGGTGCTGGCCGGGGTAGGCATGATCGTAGGCGGCGTACGCTTGGTGCATGGCCGCTATCATTTATTCAGCCAAGGCCTGTTGGGCGGCGGCATCAGCGTGCTGTATTTCAGTGTGTTCGCCGCGTTCAGCTTTTACCATTTGCTGGCGACGTACCCGGCTTTCTCACTGATGATATTGGTGACCGCGAGTGCGGCGACTTTGTCGGTAAAACTCGATTCAGTGCTGGTCGCCTTGTTCGCGATTATCGGCGGCTATTGCACGCCGATTCTGCTGTCGACCGGCCAAGTCAATTACTTCGGCTTGTATTCGTATATGTTGTTGCTGGGCATGGGCATACTGGCGATCAATGCCTATAAGCAATGGCATTTGTTGAATTTCTTGAGTTTTTTCTTCAATTACGCTCTGTTTTTCGCCGCGTTGGATAAGTACGAACCTCGCCATTTTTGGGAGGTGATGCCGTTTCTGGTCGCTTTTTTCGTGCTGTATTCGACCATGGTGTTTTTGTTTTGCTTGGTTCGCCGCGTCAAATCGACGCTATTGGATTTGCTGGCCTTGATGATAAACGCCGCGATTTTCTTCGTGACCGCCCGGCATTTGATCGTCCCGGAATACGGCACAATCTGGGTGGCGGCCGTAACCTTGGGCTTGGCGGCGTTTTATATCGCCCATGTTTATTATTGCTTGGCCAAGCGTGTGGACGATAGGGAACTCATGCTGAGCTTTATCGCACTGGCGGCCTTTTTCGTCACGATGACGCTGCCGCTGCTGTTGTCGAATCGTTGGATCACCGTCAGCTGGTCCTTGCAAGCGTTGGCGATGTTGTGGATGGGGGTTAAGCTGCGCAGCGCGTTTTTACGGCAAACGGCTTATCTGCTGTACCTGATTGTACTTGCCAGATTTTGTTTCATCGATTTACCCGATCAATACGGTTCCGGATCAGCCGGCACGGAGAACGTTATCGGCTTTTTAATCGGCTTGATGGAACGTGTGGTCAGCTTCGGCATCCCGATTGCGTCGCTGGCCTTGGCTTATTCCTTGGTCGAGAAGCCCGCGCCCGCCGCGCGGTTGGCTTGCGAGCCGGGCAACGATGTGCCGTTGTGGGTAAAAGACGATGCCTTGCTGCAAGCCGTTATGGTGATTACCGCCGCTCTGTTGTTCGTCGTGCTGCAATTGGAGCTGTACCGCAGTTTCGGCTTTTTATACCCGCCGCTGCAAATGCCTATGCTGACGCTGGTTTGGTTGGTCATGTGTACTCTGCTGTTATTGCGTTATATGGCGACGTCCGCCGCCTGGGTGCTCGAAGTCATGTGGCTTTTTGCGGCTGGGATGGTGTTTAAATTATTGTTGTTCGATTTGCCGGCCTGGGATTTAAGTCTGCAAAAGATTGCTTATGGCGATAGTTTGCCGACTTTACGATACGGCGGGGCTTATACGATTGAGTTGGCTCTGATGCGTCTGTTGGATTTTGCGGCCGTCATTTGCTTTTTTGTATTTGCCCATCAACGTTTAACACGGGTGGGCGCTTCGATGCGCCGGTGTTTAGGCGGAACGGCGTTGATTTTATTGTTTGCCTTCCTAAGTTTGGAAATCAACTCTTTGTTGTATCAGTATGTACCGGGCTTACGCGCCGGCGGCGTTTCGATATTGTGGTCGGTTTTTGCATTGACGTTGATTTTTCAAGGTATCAAACGAAGCATGCGTGTGTTACGTCTAGCCGGTTTGAGTCTGTTTGCCGTGGTGGCGTGGAAAGTGTTTTTTATCGATTTGGCCCGTTTGGAGCAGATTTACCGTATCCTGGCGTTCTTGGTGCTGGGTATATTGATATTGGGTGGCGCGTTTTTCTACATGCGCTATCAGCAAAGCTTCGTCCGTGACGAACGCGAGAGCCACGGCTAATCGCGTCGTACTTAAGTCTTGTATTCTTAATGAAAGGGTGATTGTCATGCAGCATAAAGTCCATTGTCAGCTTTTCTTCTCCATCGTCCTGATGGCCGCGGCTGCGATATGCGACGCGGCGCCGGCTACCGGCACCATCGTCGCCAGCCAGCCTTGCGAGGCCTACGTTTCCAAGAACAAGCGCACCAACCCGGACGGTGCCAGGCTGGTCGTCGATCGCAGCTATTCCATTTTCGAAGCCAACAAGGCCGATAACCCTGATTGGTATCGGGTGCGTATCGACCAAGCCCAGCCCGCCGAGCGTTGGGTAGCCAAGTCTTGCGGCGTCGTCGATGTCCATATCGGTGGCGATGCCGGAAGCGGTCCCACAAACGGCGGAAACACCGGCGGCAGCTGCAGTACGGCCGGCCAGCAGGACAGTTACGTACTGGCGCTTAGCTGGCAACCGGCATTTTGCGAAACCCATCGCAACAAGCCCGAATGCAAGATAGACGACGGGAAGTCTTATCAGGCACGGAATTTTACCCTACACGGATTATGGCCCAACAAAGCGGCGTGCGGAATCGGCTACGGTTTCTGCGGGGAGGTCAAGGGCAAGCGCAACGATTTTTGCGATTATCCCGAACTATCGTTGTCGAGCGAAACCAAAACCGGCTTGGCGCAGGTGATGCCTAGCGTTTCGGCCGGTTCTTGCTTGCAGCGGCACGAATGGTACAAACACGGCACCTGTCAAACCAACTGGTCCCTCGATGAGTATTACGATACCGCTGTTGAATTGGTCAGGCAGTTCAACGAATCGGGCATCGCCTATTTTATCTCGCGCAATGTCGGCAATACGGTTAACGAGTCCGATTTCATCAGCAAGTTCGATTGCGTGCACGGCGCCGATGCGCACAACAGTATTGAGCTGATCTGTCAAGGCGGTAATTTGGTCGATGTGTACATCAGCTTGCCGCAATCGATCAACCCGAATGCTCCGTTGGGCGACTTGATGCGGCAAGCCGAAGGGCAGTATAAATCCAATTGCGGAGGCCGCTTCACCGTGGATCCGATAGGGTTTTCGAACTGACTCGAATTCGTTCCATTTGTGGCAAACTTTAAGACTTAATCTATGCGGTATCGACATAGCTTAATCACGATAATCCCGACCAGGAGTTCGCATGATAGGCAAAGTAATCGGCTTCGGAATTTTATTATTCAGCGAGGTTCAGGCCGAGGAGCCGGCGGCTTTTCGTTTTAGCCGGGAAATCGAGTTTCAAACTCAGGCGCAATCGGCACTGATGGCCGTACCGCTGGATTCGGCGGTTTACGCCGCCACGGCTGAGGATTTTCGCGATGTACGCTTGATTGATGAAACGAATACCGAGATTCCGTATTGGCTGCAAAAAATCGCCGGGACTAAAACCGTAACCAAGCGCTTGCCGGTCCGTAGCTCAAAGCCCTGGCTGGAAAAGCAGGGCGAAGACGGCATCGTCGTAACATTGGAACTCGAGCCGGATGAAGTCGCCAATGTCGACGGCATGACGGTAATAACGCCGCTGCGCGATTTTGAGTATGAGTTGCAAGTCTTTGGCTCCGAGGACGGGCGAAATTGGCAGCCGCTAGTCGATAAGGCCATGATCTACGATTATTCGCGCTTTATGACTGTCGGAAATCGCGACATCGAACTCCCGGGGAACAATTATAAATATTTCAAAATCAGCGTCGCCAAGGCTATCGACACGCAACAATCCGCCTTAGTCGAGTTGACGCGCTCCCTGGATGGCCGGCAGGAAATGCAGCGCGAAGAGAAACTGGACCTGCATAACCGGCCGCTGCATATCGAGCGCATCGAACTTTGGCACGAAGAAACGGAAACCGTAGCGGAAAACGAACAACGGTTTGATTATCCGTTGGCGGATTTCAAAGTCAGCCGCGATGATCGGCAGAAACTTAGTTTGATCGATATCGACGCGCGGCTTTTACCGTTGAAGGGGTTCGAGCTGAAAGTCGCAACGCCCAATTTCAACCGGCATGCCCTTGTGCAAATCCCGGCGCAGCAAGGCTTGGAAACTCAAATGTCGACCATAGCCGAGGGAAACATAGAGGCCCTGAATTTCAGGGATATCAAGCGTGAACAAACCCAGCTTTATTTTCCGGAGCAGCGCCGCCAGCAGTATCGGGTTGCGATACAAGACAATGACAACCCGCCGCTCAAAATAGACGGCGTGGCGGGGCTGGGGCCGGGTTATCAACTGCTTTTTTTGGCGGAACCGCGTCAAACCTACCGCTTGCTTTACGGCGCCGAAAAAGCGGAATTGCCGCAGTACGACACGGCGCCGATTCACGAGTTACTGCGTAGGGGTTATCAAGCTACAAACGCCGGTTTGGGTTCCGAAAAGGCGAATGCGGAAATCAAAGATACCTTCGATATGATTAAGCTATTGAACAGCAATGCGTTCCTAGTGTTTGTCATTTCACTGATGGTACTGGTCTTGGGCTGGAGTTTGTATAGGGTGAGTAAGCGGGTAGGAAATGCCGGTAGATTCACCAAGTAGCGTCGGTAACGATGGCAAAATCAGTTTCGACCGCGGCGCCGATTTAAGAAGCTAGCGGTTTTTGTATATTGCGCCGAATTTGACATTGCGATGGCAAAAATAGGAAGGCGGTTGTCCGCCTTCCCGGCCGGCCGGACCTCAAGCCCTATCAACGATAGTATGGATAAGTTTGCTGCGGGTAGCTCGGCTGTTGATAAGGCTGCTGTTGCTGTGGGTACTGCTGCTGTTGCGGATACTGCTGTGGGTATTGCTGTTGCGGGTACTGCTGCTGTTGTGGATACTGTTGTTGCGGGTATTGTTGCTGCTGTGGATACTGTTGCTGTCCCTGCGGTTGCTGATATCCGCCCTGCGGTGCCTGGTTGGCGCCGGCATTCCGGTTTGCGATGATCGCAATTTCGACACGGCGGTTGATCGCGCGGTTGGCATCGCTAGTATTCGGAACCTTTGGTTGGCTTTCTCCCATGCCTTGCCTGGATATCCGCATGGGATTAACGCCGCGCCGGCTTAAGTAATCGGCAACGCTAGTGGCGCGAGCTTCCGATAAACGTTGATTGTCGGCATCGGAACCCACATCGTCCGTGTGGCCGGTGACCATGATGGTCGAGTCCGGATAATTGTTGAGTACTTGCGCGATCGAATTGAGGGCATTTTGCGCTTCGTAACTCAAGTCGGATCGAGCAAAGGCGAAAGTGACATTGCTCGTGCTCGGCATGTTGAGCGTCAAGGTGTTTTCGGCCGTGCGTTGCACTTGGATACCGGTACCTTGCAAGGATTGCTGCATTTCTTGTTCTTGCTTGTCCATGTAGTAACCGATGCCCGCACCGACGGCCGCACCGGCTAAAGCGCCCAATCCGGCGTTTTTCCAGTCATTGCCGCCGAATAAAGTGCCGGCGCCGGCGCCTACGGCTGCGCCAATTCCGGCGCCTTTGCCCATGTTGCTCACGCTGGTTTCGCCGGTGTAAGGGTTGGTTGTGCAGCCCCCGATCATCATAAAGCCGATACCGATTGCTAATAATTTTTGATTCATCTAACAGCCCTTGTGCTAACAGTAAATATTAAAAAAGTTTCTTTTCAGTGTACCGTGAATTTTTAGCCCGGCTCGCTTAACCCGGGCTTAATTCGGAATGCGGCAGGGGCAGGGTATTCGTTCGTTGTAAGGATTTGGCCAAAAACAACTTCCCGTTTTGTCGGTGCGAACCCTGGGGCATACCGAATGAGGAACGCCGTGAACCCTTCCATGGAGGCTTGACGGCAGCGTCCTTGCTGCCGGCATTCTCACTCGGCACGTTCCCAGTGACTATTGTCATATCGGGAAGTTATTTTGGACGATATCCTAAGCGATTGAATCGGTATTCAGTAGAACTGTATGTCGTTGAACATCGCATTGGGAATATCGCTGCTGAAGGATGCTTTGCGGCCTTGGAAAAACACGCGCAGGAACAGACCGCCGGTATAGTCTTGGTAATTGGCGGTATGCCGCACTGCGGCACCCGCGCCCAGTTGAAAGTGAGGCGCCATCAGCCAGACGCCTTTCAATTCGATATCCAGCGCATTGGTGATTTGAAGGCCTTTGTCGTCCTGATAGCTTCCAAGGCCCGGATTGAGCAACGGAAACCAAGGCGAGTCGGATTGTTTCGTCAGCTGTACGCCCGCGCTGACATGTCCTTTTAATACGGCCGCCCTGCCTTCGTCGGTAAGAAATTCGAGGCTGGGACCGGCGTTTATGTAATGCTCCGGGCTGAAATAACCGCCTTGGCCCAAGGTGAAATGGCTGAGGTTTTTTTCGAAATGCTGATAGGCGATTGCCGGCCCGACGCTAAAATAGTCGAAACCCTTGATCGGAATATTGAAGCCGGGATTGACGGAAACGGCGAAAGCGGTGTTGTCGGCGACGTTTTTTCCGTTCAGCATGGCGACCTCGGCGGAACCGAAAAACCCCCACCACCGGTTGAAACGATGATAACCGGACGCCCTGATCCCTGAGCGCAATACTCGCCCCCATTCCAGGCTGTTCAGGACGTCGCCGAAGCCCAATGCGTCCAGCGTCGGGCCAATAAGGTCCCGCACCGGATATAGATACGGATCGCGAATGCCGGTATAGGACAGCATCGATTGCCGGACCGGTTCGGAATAAACGTTCAGAGACCAATGGCCGGATTCCGTTTGCTGGACGAAACCGACGTCGAATGTTATCGCCGGATCGATGACTCCGCCGGTCGGGGTATGCCCCAGCCTGACGTAAGGGCTGAACCAGCCGTCCATGCGATATAAAAAATCGGTTTCCAATCCGCCGTTCAAGCTGTCGGTCAGTGTGAACGTATTCTCAAAAAGCCGATCGCATGTAGCGATAGCATTTTGATTTGGCAAAGGAAACAGCGCGCCGACCGGTTTGGAACAGGCATCGTGACTGCCGGAATTTAGCTCGACCCGGCTTACGCTCAAGCGAAAATGGTGCACGCCGTTAACGGTCAATTCGCCGCCGCTGGTCGGCATTTTCAATATGTCGAGCCGGCCTAGGCCCGGTTCGCCGGACTTATGGCGGGCGTAGACCCCTAAATCGGCTGAGGGCGCGTCGATATTGACCAGGTTCGGAAATTGTGCCGGCGTCAGCGCATATCCGGCCAAAAACTGCTTGCGCTGATACAGATCACGGCCTTCCATTTGCCGATATGCGTCCAATAAGGGGCCGCCGGCTCGTTCGGCCTGATATTCCAAAGCGTCACGATTGATATGCTCTTGATTGCGAACATAGGCGCGCGCGAACTCGTTACCGGGCGATTGTCGATATAGAGTATCGAACAAGACGGCGGCTTTGGCGTAATCACCGGCGCGGTCGGCAATCCAGGCTTCGATTTCCAGGATTTCGGGATCGGAAGGGCCTAAGACTGCGCGCGCTTCAGTCAAGCTTTGTTCGGCCCGAGGCAGGTTCGAAGCGTTCAGATATTGCCAGGCCTTGAGTTTATAGAGGCGGCCGGCCATCTGATTCAGCCCGGCGTCGGCCGAACCGCTTGGATACAAGGCCAGCGCGGCATCGACTTTGCCCAGCTTTTCCAGGCTGAGCATTTTGCCGAGTCTGGCATCGGAATGGTCTGCCCGCCATTGTCCGGCCTTGTCGAACCCGGCGTAGGCTTGGCGGTATGCCTGGCGGTCGAAAAAACGCCAGGCGATTACGACGGCTATATCCGCGTCCTTATATTGTTCGACTGCCGTCAGCAATTCCGGCTCCGGGAGATTCTTGTCCGTCCGGTTTAGAAATGCGTTTTTCAACCACTGATAGTTCAAGCCTTGTAATTCGACTTCCGCTAGTCTGCCGGAGGCCAATGCGGTCAGATGGAAGTAAGCGGTACGATCGGGTAGTTTGGCGGCTTTTTCCAGCGTGGTTCTTATCAGTTTGGGGTTTTTGCATTGCCCGATGATATCGGCGTAACGATTGACCGCGGCTTGAATGTGGCCTCGCGCTAATTGAACTTCGGCGTTTTGCCACTGCCGGTCTATGCGGGCGCAACCGGTTTTTGCCGTTCGGTACGCGCGCGCGCTTTGCTTGCTCGCCTGGGTTTTCTTGTCCGATAGGCTTAAGGCGTTTTGTAAATCCTGCGGAACTTGCCAGGCGGGAAAGCGCGCCTTCAGATTGCCAATTTGCTGTCTGAGCGCATCGATTTTTCCGGCGTGTAGTAGGGACCAGAGTATGCGTTCGTCCGGGCCGTCGGTTGTTTGGCTTTGAATATCCGGCGGCGCTGCATGTCCGTTCGGCGTTTGTACGATCTCGGTCACTTCGCCGCGGCAGAGCGCCGGAAACGCGAGAGTCAGATAGGCAAAAAAACGCAACTTGTTCATCGGCGGCGTTAGTCGGCCCGAGCGGCTAGCCGGCTAAGCAATAGCAAAGTGGACGAGTAATAGTCCTGATCGTCGCTTAGGGCAGGCGGCGCGATCGCTTGCTCGCGTCCGGCGCGCGACAGCGCCAGGTGCTTGATCGCGACCATGCCCGGGCTGGCGCCGTAGCTGTCCAAGCAGTTTTCGTTTAGGCCGATCCATGCCGGCGTATAAGCTTGATAAAAGCCCCAATAATCGGCGAATGTCGATAGGGTTTGTGGTTCCGCGTGCGCCAACATCAAATATAACGGGATTCTAACGGCGTCGTAGCCGAAGCGCTGGTCTTTGGCGGGTTCCATATCGTCGCGCTCCGAGAGCCGTAGCCAATCCGGCGGCAATTGCCAGCGGCCGAACCGGGCTTTCTGCAGTAAAGTCATGCCGCTGTTCGTCAGTTCCCGCCAGATAGGGTCGGGGTCGGCGGTATCGAAAGCCTGCAAGGCCGGATATATCCAATAGGACAAATTGATAATGGTCGCATCCGGTTTGGCAAAGCCTTGTTCCCCTGGCAATATGACGACCAAGCCGTGCCAAGGCACTATCAACTTGGCTTTAATATCGGCCAGGATGGCTAATGCCTCGGTTTGGTAATCGGGACGTTGCCATTTCCGGCTCGCTTGTAACAATGCCCAGGCAATCAACATATCGCCGTCGCTGGCGTCATTCGGATCTTCATCCTTCAAGGCCACGTTCGGGCGTTTGCGCCAGATGAACAGTTTGTCGTTTCTAATCTGCAAATTCGCGCGGGTCCACTGCCAGATATTTTGGAAAGTGTCGCGGTCGTCGTGCGCGACCGCCAGCAACATGCCGTAGCCTTGGCCCTCCGAATGCGAGATGCCGCCGTTGCCGGTATCGATAAGCCGACCTTCCGACGCAACGAAGCGGGTTTTGTATGTTTGCCAGTCTTGATGGTCAATCCGGTTGTGCGGTTCACAGCCGGCCGCTATCAATACAAAGCCGATAAAGATCAATATTTGCCGAATCGACATCATGCGCACACGCTAATGTTTGCTGCGTTGGTATTGGTTGAGCAGCTTGTGGACGACCCAAGCGGTAACAATTAACAAAAGGAACACGATCATCAACCATTGCCACGGATGATTGGAAAAATGCATGACCATGGTCAGTCGTAAATTGTCCTCGCCCAGAGTAATGGTTTCTCCGTGCCGTTGCCAGTGAAAACGTTGCTGGTCTTGCCACACAAACACGTTGCCTTGCACTTGGCTCCATAGCGAAGGCGAGGTCAACTGGCTGACCCCGCGACTCAAATGATTGGCATCGTCGCTCAATAAAGCCAGCACTACGCCATTTCCGGTCGGATTGGGATAGGACATCAACAAAAATTCGTCGCCTATCCCGGCTGTTTGGGCTAGCGCGATATCGGCTTCGTCGATCTCGACGGTCCGCGTTGTCGATGGATTGTCGAATATCGCATCCCTCAGCCTTTGCCAAACAGCGGGTTCCGAGACGCTTTGGCGCTGTTTGAACGCATAAGGAAATTGGTTGATCTTGCCCAACTTAACCGGGGCGTAGTCGAGGATTTCCCGCATTCGCTCGGCGCCGCCGGTTTTGCCGATTATAGCCAGATTATCGGTGGCGGGAACGTCCCCTTGGGTGATGTTGATATCGAACAAGGGAATGCGCTGCTGATCGGCGATCGTAGCGATTAATTGCCAGGCGGCGGCTATGCTGTCGGATGAAGTGTCGAGGAGTTTGAATACGGTTCCTTTGGCCGAAGCGTTTTGGGCCAACGGAAAGCCGGTACTGGTGAATAGTTTGAGATCCGGTAACTCTGCGACCCTCCCCGCGTCCGGAAAGCTGATGGTCGAATCCTCATATAGGGTGGCGACCAAGTTCTTGCGCTGAATGTAAGTGCACTCGCCAGATTCCAATGGTGTCAGTTCAGCGTTGAATGTCAGCGTATTCAAACCGGCCCGAAAGCTTCTTAAGGGTATGCCTATCCGGTAATTCCGATAATGAGCGCCGTCCGGTTCCTTCAGAATTATCGCATGGACGAAGGTATCGTTCAGCTCGATATTGATGACCGAGTCGCCGCGCATTGCCGCGCCATAGGCGAGATTAAGGTTCAGCGTCACCATGCTGTCTTCGGTGCTGTAAAAGTTGGCGGGGAGATTCAGTTCCAGCGCGGCCTCGCGAGACTTTGCCAGGGTGTTGCGGTAATCCAGTTGCGCGAAACGGTAGCTTTGTCCCGGGACGATGCTGCGTGGGGCCAGCAATGTGGGGTCGGTGGGGATCGAGGGTGTATTCAATACCGTTTGCTGCCGATCGGGAAAAGGCGCGTTCAATAAGGCCAAGGCTTGCGCCGCCACGCTGACTTGTTCTTCGTTATTGCCGGACACGACCAAGATGAAACGAGTTTCGTCGTGATCTTGCCTGAAAATGCCGAGATAGGGGCCTTCGATGGCATCGGCGACCATTAGAGGCACTAGGTCAGCGATTTGGGATTTGGTGCCGACGAGGACGGCATCGTTTTTTAACGCCGACTCGGGTATCGCAAAGTGTTCGGCATTGTCGCCGCTTGGGGTTACACTCGTTTCGTCGAGTTGCAGCGGCACGTATTTCAAACGCAATTTTACCGCTTGGCTGATGATGGCGCCCCAATACAAGTAGCGATCGGATACGAGTGCGTCTCCGCGAAGGATAGTCAGCGGATATCGACCCAGCCTATCGTTAATCAACGCATCGATCGAAGACAGCTTTTCGGTGATTGCCGCGGGTTCGAAATCTAATGTGAAAGTCGATTTTACCGCATCGATTTGGGTCCACAATTCGGGTGCGCTCCAATCTTCGCATTCCGAATCGGTGTAATGCTGGGCCGCTTTGAAAGAAATCTTGTTATAACCGCGTTTCAAATATTCCGGATCGATTTGGATCTTGGCCAAGGTGTTGTTGTTGATCGGGTCGAGGCGGATTTGGCCGACGATGTAATCGTTAACATAAATCGCGAGTTGAGAGCGCTTACCATTCAACACATTGGAATTGCTCAGTGCCAAGTTCAACGTCGCCGAATTCGGCTTTACCCTATCCGAGACGGGAATGCTGATGCTGTATTCTCCGTCGGCGTGGCGCAACATGATCGCTTCGTCGTTCGACATGTATTGATCGATGGAGTGGGTCGTTGTTTCGGCCGCCGCCGTTAGCACGACCGTGAGCAGTAAAGCAAAAGAAACGACTAAAACAAAGGCGCTATTGTGCATGGTCAGTTAATGAGTTTGGATGGTTGAAAGGCGAATCGAATATGGTTGAAACCATGCGACAGGCCGATAGTGATCATGAATTTGATGGTTTTAAGTAGTCCAGGATCCTTGCCGATCCCGGCTTGGATTTCGAGCCAGCGCTGGCTATCGCCGTATATGAACTTGACTAGCGAACGGTACTCCTCTATGTCGGAGTAGACGAATTCGATGCCATAAATATGGCTCTGATCGGTCTGAAAATGGTTGGCTATTTTGATTTTATATCGTGCGGCTTGATCGGCGGTGGTAAGCAAATAATATGCTTTATCGGCGTCGATCGTCGGCAGCAAGGTATCGGCGACCAGTCTGCTTCCGCTGATCGATAAGTCGCTGATCGTGACCGGCGTTTTGGAATCCGTGCCATCGCTGCCGGTGACGAGCAAATATGCGGGAATCGAAACAGGAAATCTCGGATTCGATCGCCGCTGCCTTTGTTCATACAGCGCGCCCAGGACCGACAGCAGCAATAACAAGTTAAACAATGCCCAGAACAGGGTGATGGAAACCAGCGGTTGCTGCTCGGGGAATTCGACGAAACGCCAGATCCCGAACACCACCTGCAGCAGGGTCAGCATCATCGTCCAGTAAAAAGGCGCGGCAAGCGGAGAAATGAAGTCGCGCTCCAGCCGTTCCATTTTCGGGGTGACTGAAAATTCAGGATGCGAGGGGTTTTTCAATACCGCCCATATCGCTCTGATCGAGAATAGAGACTGCAATATTTCATAGATTTCAGACAGAAACACCCAACGTACCTTACTGAACAAATAATGGTTGGTCAGGATCAAGGCCAACAGATAAGGCACGGTGTAACTGAAAAATTCCAGCGTGTTGGCGTTATATATTTTCAAGTCGAAGAACAAATAGAGTCCCGGCGACAGCAAGAAAACCAGACGGGCAAAGGGAAAAAACCAGAACAGCATGTTGGACAAGTAGCTGATTTTTTGCCAAATCTTTAAATTCGGCAGCAGCAAAGGATTATGAAAAATAAAATTTTGCACCATTCCCTGAGCCCAGCGGACCCGCTGTATCATGAAACTGCTGAAGGTTTCCGGTTGTAAACCGGAAATCAAAGGATGCATCACATAGTGCGACTTCCAACCCTTGTTATGTAAAAGGAGTGCCGTTTCGGAATCTTCGGTAATGGTGTCGCCTCTAAAGCCGCCTGTTTGGTCGATAGCCTTCCGCCTCAACACCGCGGCGGAACCGCAGAAAAACGAAGATTGCCAGAAATCGAGCCCTAGTTGAATCGCGCCGTAAAACATTAAATTTTCCGATGGAATGCGATGAAACAGCTGCAGATTTTTTTCAACGGGGTCTGGGTTGATGAAAAAATGCGGGGTTTGCACCAAAAACACCTTTTCGTCGCTGATGAAAGCGCCCACTGTTTTTTGCAGTATGTCGGTGGCGGGTGCATGGTCGGCGTCCAACACTAAAATCAGCGGGTTGTGTACGTGTTGCAAGGCCGCATTGATATTGCCGGCCTTGGCATGCGCATTGTCCGGGCGATTCAGATAACGTACGCCCAGCTCCGCGCAAACGGCCTTGAACTCGGTTTGGCGTCGCTTCGCCGCGTCGCGAATCAGCGCATCGGCAGAATTGAGCTTTTGTTCGGTGGCGCCGTCGTCGAGCAGACAAATTTTGAGTTTGGTTTTCGGGTAATCGATATTGGTCGCGGCGGCCAACGTAATCTTAACCAAGTCGACTGGCTCGTTGTAGCTGGGGACAAGCACATCGACACTGGGCCAAAGGGTAACGTCGCTCGGCAAGGGAATAAATTCCCGCTTTAAAGGCCGAACGTTAACGAAGGCGGTCAGGAAAAACATCAAGCCGCCGTAGAGTTCCGCCACGTACAGAGTCATACTGCCCAGAAAGCTGAAGAAGTCCTGATAACTAAGCGTATAAACGGTTCGCCATAAAAAGTAACGGAGCACGATAAAACCGCTCAATACCAAAAACAAAACCCGCCAGAATCCAGGGTCCTGGCAGCGTCTGATGCTTAACAGTGACAAAAATAAGAAAGCCGAAATGTAAAACTGCGTATCCGAATCCACGCGAAGACCGGCCAGAAACCAGACACATCCGATTAACACGAATAAGACGAACAGATACAATGTCGTCGGACGGACGACGTTTTTACACGTGTTTCTCATCGGGATGGCGCGGGTTGATTTGCGATGGTTGTATGGTTTCCTAGCAGCGAATTAATCTTGAAGAATTCGAATTACGCCGGAGCGCATTCTTGGGGACGAAGTTTCTTTTTTTATACGGAAAGTTTTCACGGGAGCGCGAAGATGGGGGTTGCGGGTAACTGAATCTTTGGAAAAGTCGATCGCCCTGGGCTCATGCCGATAGGCAGCCATTCGGGCGGCTCAAAATTTAAGCCCCGCGCCGTGCCCGGGACTTTTCAATATAGGTTTAGTGTATTAGAACGAGCTCTACACGCCGATTTTGCGCTCGACCTTCGGCGGTGTCGTTTGTCGCGGCGGGGATCAAGGGACCGACACCTACCGCAGCCAGCCGGTTAGCCGATATGCCTTCCCGGGTCAGCGCATTTACCATCGCTTTAGCGCGTCGTTCGGAGAGTTGGATATTGTATTTGTAATCGCCCGTGCTATCGGTGTGCCCCACCACTGCAACCTTAATCTCCGGATTTCGATTCATCATATCGGCGATGCGTCCGACCAGACCCGAAGCATTCGGCGCGATCGCGGCACTATCGGTGTCGAAAAGAATGCCGCCGCTGATCGCGACTCGGCCGTCTTTTTTTAGTGCTTCGGCGATGTCATCCGGAGAGGCCAGAGCGATATCAAACTTCGACATTTCGCCAATTTTACCGGGAGTAGCACATCCTGATAGGGCGAGCATGCCGAATAACACGAATATAACGGAACAATATTTGCGCCACTTACTGTGTAAAAACAACATTTTATCCCCCGCTGCCGCTTGATATGGATTTTTTGTGAACTATAACACATTGCAACTAAAAGGAAATACTTTCGTTTTAATATCACATAATGGCATTAACTTGCCGTCAGGTCGCTACTGTTGTTTCAATGCCTCACTATGGACTTTGCTCATCGGGGAGCCGGATCAGGGATCAAGGGTATTGCGGTTCTATCGAACGATGAACTCAGGCAATGGGCGGTTGCCTGGGGCCGAATTCCAAGATTTCCACCGCATCGCCTACTGCCAATTCACCGCCATGGCCGTGCAACGCATTTTGGCCGAAATAGATTTGATTTTCCCATCTGCGCAGCCGGTTTAACGTAGCAAGCGGTTCTTTGGCGCTGATTGCAGTTTCCGGGTCAATACCGGGGATCGCGCAACGGGAGCAGGGTTTAGGCAGTCTGAATTCGATGTTTTTTATCAGGATGCGCCGCCAACTGTCTTCCGCATAGGCTTCGCAGTCATCGACGACGAGATTCGGACGGAAACGGTCAATACCGACCGGATGGGGCAGGGCCTGATTGAGAGCGGCTAAAGAACTTTGCGAAACGATCAAAAACGGGAAACCGTCCGAAAATGCCGTTTGATCGGACGGTTTGGCGTAACGTTGATCGACTTGGCGTTGTGTTTCGTCCGGGTGAAAAACCAGCTTACATTCGGTTTGTAAAAACGTGCTGAACCAGATATCCGCCTGTTCGGAAATCGTTTTCGCTAAACAGTGATCGCGCCAGATTTCGACTTCGATATCGGCATTGCCGACGGGTTTGATATCTAAATTCAAGTCAGGCATGCCGGGTGCGGCGACAATCAATTGATCCTGCTCTATACGGGTTTTGATTAATGCCATTTTCGGTAGGCGGCGTTGGCTCAAAAATCGATGCTCCTTATCGATCAGCATCCATTTGCGGTCATACACGAGGCCGTTTTTATTAACCGGCCAACGCTGAACTTGAATTCCGGACACGGATTTGATCGGATAGAGATAGATTTGGCTAAGTGCGGGCATAAAGGTGCTTAATGAATCAGCCGAACTCCAAGTCGGTTTGAGTCTGTAATAAGTGTTCGGCCAGTTCGTGTTGATATTGGTCGAACCTTAAACCATAACGGGGGGCCACGCGGGTATGAACCACAGTGGCATTAATGGAAAAGCGTGTGTTGTCTTTAAACTCCAGCAAGAACGTGACGCGGCTTTTTATTTTCAATTTCTTGCTGCTGTGTATCGCGGCGCCTTTACTACTGATATCGATAAGATTAACCTGAAATAGCTTTGGAAATATGAAATGACGCGTTTTTACCATCGCGTTGATATCGTTACGGCGATAGCGTACCGAGATCCGTTTGTTCAGAAACAGATTATCAAGATCTATATCGAGATCCAGTTCGTCAAGATCGTCTGTTGAGTCATTTTCGTCAGTCATCTGGATTGAACCGAATCTAATAGAGCGCTAAGTATTAACGGATAGTCCTCAAAATTCAATAGCGGGTATTCCTATTATTCGAGGTCCCTGTTACAAGATTTATCCGTTAAAATTACCGAGTTCAAGAATTTTGTCCAAAAAAAATGATTAAAAAAATTCAATACTTGTTGCTGCCGCTCCTGGCCGGTTTAACGATACAGGCCGGTGCCGCCGGGAATCAGCTGGTCAAAATTGCCTATTTATCCCAAGAACGGGCGGTACCGGCGGCTTTATCCAATTTGGACGAACTCATCCAAAACAAAGGCCAACTTGGTGCCGAACTGGCTATAAGCGACAACAATACGACCGGCCGGTTTACCGGTCAGCAGTACGAATTAAAAAAGATTGTCGTGCCGATCGACGGCGACCTGGTCCAAGCGTTTAATGATTTAGGAGACGATATCGGGCTAGTAGTGCTGAACGTGCGTGCGGACCAAGTCACTCAGTTGGCCGACTTAACCTCGGCGCAAAATAAATTATTATTTGATGCATCCACCAGCGATGACGCATTGCGTGGCGGGCAATGCCGGCATCAAGTCTTGCATCTGTTGCCCAGCCGTGCCATGCGAGCCGATGCGCTGGCGCAATACATGCTGAAAAAGCGCTGGCGTGAATGGTTTTTGGTGGTAGGTCCGGCTACGGAGGACAGGCTTTACGCGGCGGCGATCAAACGTGCGGCCAAACGTTACAATATGAAATTGGTCGCGGAAAAGGTTTGGGACCAAACCTACGACGCCAGACGCACCGCGCAATCGGAAGTGCCGGTTTTTACGCAAGGCGAGGATTACGATGTGTTAGTCGTGGCGGACGAGCAAGGGTTGTTCGGGGAATATTTGGCTTATCGGACTTGGCTGCCCCGCCCGGTGATCGGTACCCAAGGCCTGATCGCGACGGCTTGGCATCGCACCCACGAACAATGGGGTGCCGTGCAATTGCAAAATCGCTTCAAAGAGCAGGCGGGCCGCTGGATGGAAGAGGAAGACTATGCGGCTTATCTCGCCGTGCGAGCCATAGGCGAAGCCAGTGTACGAACGAAATCCAACCAGGTGCAGGCCATCAAAGAATACATGCTGTCGGATGCGTTCACCTTACAAGCCTATAAAGGCAAACCTTTGTCGTTTCGCAGTTGGAACGGGCAATTGCGTCAGCCGGTATTGTTAGCCGCGGCGCGTTCCATGGTGGCGGTGGCGCCGATCGAAGGTTTTTTACATCCGACCTCCGAACTCGATACCCTGGGTTACGATCAACCCGAATCTCTATGTAAATGAAGGAATAGTCATGCAGATATTTAAAATTAGCGCGATGGCGGCTGCAATAGTTTGCGCCGGCTTCGCTCGGGCCGAAACCGTATTCGTCACCTTAGAGAAAGACAATGCGGTCGCTGTGGTCGATCCGATCGAAGGCAAATTAGTCAAAACCGCAGCAGTCGGCCAACGGCCGCGCGGCATCGCCGTCAGCCAGGACGGCAAACTGCTTTACGTCGCGACTAGCGACGATGACACCATAAAAATCATCGATAGCGCGTCTTTGTCGGAAGTGGGGAGACTGCCGTCCGGCGAAGATCCCGAAACTTTCGCGATCAGCCCGGACGGTAGGCTGATGTACGTGTCCAACGAAGACGATAATGAAGTCACCGTGATCGACATCGCGGCGAAGAAAGCCATAAATACCGTCAAGGTGGGCGTGGAACCGGAAGGTATCGCGGTGAGCCCGGACAACAAGTGGGCGGTCAGCGCGTCGGAAACCACCAACATGCTGCATTGGATCGATACCAAAACCGGCAAGATCGTTAAAAATACCTTGGTGGACCCGCGGCCGCGAGCCGCCGGCTTTACTGCCGACAGCCGGCAACTTTGGGCGACTTCGGAAATGGCCGGTACGGTCGTCGTACTGGATACGGCCAGCCAGGAGATAGTACAGACCATCAAATTGCAGGTTCAGGGCCTGAACGAGGAAATGATTCAACCGGTCGGCGTCGTCATCGATAAAGATAGACGCTATGCCTATGTGGCGATGGGGCCGGCCAATCGGGTAGCGGTGATCAATGCCCAAAACTATGAGGTCGAAAAATATTTATTGGTCGGCCAACGGGTATGGAACCTGGCTTTCTCGCCGGATCAAAAGCGTTTGTACACGACCAACGGCATCAGCAACGATGTTTCGATCATCGATTTGGACGAGCAGAAAGTGACCAAGTCGATCGCGGTCGGGCGTTATCCTTGGGGAGTAGCGGTTAAACCATGATGGAGCACGCTCTCGACATTAAGGATTTGAGTTTTGCCTACGGCCGTAAAAAAGCGCTGGATAATGTCAGCTTCACCGTGGAGCCCGGCGAATGCATGATTTTGCTGGGGCCGAACGGTGCCGGAAAGAGTACGCTATTTTCGTTGATCACGCGTTTGTACGACAGCAGGCAGGGGCGCATCGCTTTGTGCGGTTTCGATGTCAAGAAACAAAGCCGGAAAGCCTTGGCCAAGCTGGGTGTGGTGTTTCAGCAGCCGACGCTGGATTTGGATTTGTCGGTCGCGCAGAATCTGCGCTACCACGCCGCTCTGCACGGCATAGGCAGGAAAATTGCCAATCAACGCATACAAGAAGAATTGGAGCGCTTGAATATGTATGAGCGCCGCGGCGAAAAAGTCCGCCAACTGAATGGCGGACATAGACGCCGGGTCGAAATCGCTCGCGCCCTGTTGCACAAGCCCAGCCTGTTGTTGCTGGACGAGCCCACCGTCGGTTTGGATATGCCCAGCCGTCAGGCCATCGTCACGCATGTGCATGCCTTGGTCAAGGAACAGCGTTTGGCGGTATTGTGGGCCACGCATCTGATCGACGAAGTTGCCGCCGACGACAGTCTGGTGGTCCTGCACAAAGGTCAAATCAAGGCCAACGGCAAGCTGGAGGATGTTCTACAAAGCAACAATGCCAAGGACGCCGCCGAAGTGTTCAATAAACTCACCCAAGACCCTCAAGGGCAAAAAGGTTCAAATCCATGAGATTGTTACATTATTGGCGGGCGATGATGGGTATCGTCGGCCGCGAATTGTTGCGTTTTTTGCATCAGCGCGAACGTTTTATATCCGCTTTGGTGCGGCCTTTGGTCTGGCTGTTCGTGTTTGCTGCCGGCTTCCGCGCCGCCTTGGGTATTGCGATTAGCCCACCGTATGAAACCTATATACTTTACGAGGTCTACATCACGCCCGGCCTTATTGGGATGATACAGCTGTTCAACGGCATGCAAAGTTCGCTGTCCATGGTCTATGACCGGGAAATGGGCAGCATGCGCATGTTGATGGTTTGTCCGCTTCCACGCTGGTTTTTGTTGTGCAGCAAGTTGATTGCCGGTACCGCCGTCGGCGTGTTGCAGTCGTACGCGTTTTTGGGGATAGCCTGGTTGTACGATATTCAGGCACCGCCATACGGATATCTTTGGATCATGCCGGCTTTGGTGCTGGTGGGTATGATGCTCGGAGCCTTGGGTTTGCTGTTGTCGTCGCTGATACGGCAACTGGAAAACTTCGCCGGCGTGATGAATTTCGTGATCTTCCCGCTATTCTTCATGTCCACGGCATTGTATCCCTTATGGAAGATCAAGGAGTCCAGCGAAATCTTGTACCTGTTGGCGCAATACAACCCGTTTTCGCAAGCCGTCGAGTTGATTCGTTTCGCGCTATACGAGCAATTCAATCAAGAAGCGTTGATATTTACCGTCGCATCGTTTTTGGTATTCATGAGCGCGGCGATATTGGGTTATAACCCGTCCAGGGGGATGATGGTAAGAAAGGGCGGTGGACCCTAGGCTATGCGTTTAGATGATCGTCGCTGCCGCAACGTGTGACATGCGGCAGCGAGAACGTGCGGCCTTTTTAGTTTGCTTCGATTAGGCTGGGGTCGTAATCCTTAGGCGCCTCAAACCCGAGTAGATTGAGTACCGTTGCGGCGATATTGGACAGTCCCGCTGTTTCCGGATCCCGGCGTAATCGATAAGCGGGCTCCGCTTCGCCGGAAATCAACACGAATGGAACCGGGTTCAGCGTGTGCGAAGTCTTGGCTTTGGTGCGGCCTTCGGCATCGCGTTTGACTTCCCCTTTTTTATCCAATTCGTACATTTCGTCGGCGTTGCCATGGTCGGCCGTGATGATTGCAACGCCCTTTGCCGCCAAAATGACCGGGATCAAACGCCCTAATTGTAGATCCAGGCCTTGCATCGCGGTGACGGCGGCTTCGAAATTGCCGGTATGGCCTACCATGTCGCCGTTGGCATAGTTGACCCTCAGATAGCGGTATTTGCCGCTACGAATCGCGTCAATCAAAGCATCGGTGATTTCGGCGCATTTCATCCACGGGCGTTGTTCGAACGGTACGACGTCGCTCGGAATTTCGACGTAGGTTTCCTGGCCTTCGTCGAATTTGCCGGTGCGGTTGCCGTTCCAAAAATAGGTGACGTGGCCGTACTT
Source organism: Methylomonas sp. MgM2 (assembly GCF_054172045.1). Lineage (NCBI taxonomy): Bacteria > Pseudomonadati > Pseudomonadota > Gammaproteobacteria > Methylococcales > Methylococcaceae > Methylomonas > Methylomonas sp. MgM2. Next base: position 47,697 of record NZ_JBSYXO010000016.1, read on the forward strand.
TTGGGTTTCGCTGATGGCGTATTGCGGAACGCCGTTCTTGGCCAGGTATTCGCCCATGGTTCTGTCGATGGCCGGCGGTTCAACCAGAAAGCGCGGCGGCAGCTTGGTGTCGCCGTCGTATTGCATCATGCCTGCATAGGTTACTTTCGGTAGCGGGCCGCGCGCGAAGGCGGTGAAGTTTTCCTCGGTGAAGGCGCGGGATATTTCGATCGCGCGGTCGCCGCGGAAATTGAAGAACACCACCGCGTCGCCGTCGACTATCGGCCCCAAAGGCCGGCCGTCTTCGGCAACCACGAAGCCGGGTAAATCCTGGTCGATCACGTTCAGCTCGTTGCGATAGGTTTCGATAGCCTCGTGGGCGTTGGCAAACTGACGGCCTTCGCCGCGCACATGGATATCCCAACCGCGTTGCACCATGGCCCAATGCGCTTCGTAACGGTCCATCGTAATGGTCATGCGGCCGCCGCCGGATGCAATCGCTACGTCGAATTCGGCACCGCGCAATTCGGTCAAATAGGCTTCGAACGGATCGACGTAATCCAGCGCCGAAGTTTCGCCGACGTCGCGTCCGTCCAGCAAGATATGAATTCTGACCTTGCCGACGCCTTCTTGCTTGGCTCGTTCCAGCATCGCCTTCAGATGGTCGATGTGGGAGTGGACGTTGCCGTCGGAAAATAGGCCGATAAAATGTAAGGTGCCGCCTTGTTTGGCGCTTGCCACGATTTCTTGCCAGGCATGGCCTTCCCACAGGTGGCCGCTGCTAATGGATTCCGCGACCAGTTTGGCGCCCTGGGCGAATACGCGTCCCGCGCCTATGGCGTTGTGGCCGACTTCGCTATTGCCCATGTCGTCGTCGCTGGGCATGCCGACCGCTTTGCCGTGCGCACGCAACGTGGTCATAGGAAAATTGGCCATCAGTTTATCCAGAATCGGGGTGCGTGCGGTTTTGACGGCATCGCCGTCCTCGCGTGGAGAAATACCCACGCCGTCAAGCACGATAGTGACGACAGGACCTGGGCAAGCCGAAAAACGGGAAGATTTTTCTAATTTCATGTTGTTTTCGAATAGGTGGAAAATCGGAAGCAGGGAAAAGGTGCCGCAACGGCGGCGATAACCGCTATTTTAACAGTTTAGGCTAGGGAGCAGGAAAATAAGCTGGTGGGCGGTTTGGAAAGCCTATAGACATTGTTACGATTGAATCGGGGTTAAATCCGTTAAATATTCCGCGAAATATTGATCATTTGGCGGGGGAAGGATAAAGCTCGGCGTCGGTAGAGCCGGTCCGAGTCGGATCGCACTGCGCACCGGTTCAAAGGGAATGCGAAAGTTCGCTAGGCTTTGGATTTTGCATACATGGCGGCACCCACAATACCGGCCTGATTTAAGAACGTCGCCGGTGTCACCGGGGCTTCCACGGTAAGCTGGTCTTTGAATTTTTCAAATTTTTTGCTCGCGCCGCCGCCGAGGATGATCAAATCGGGCCAGAATAATTTTTCCATACTGCTGAGATAGTAACTGAAACGCTTGCCCCAACGTTTCCAGTTTAAATCTTCGGCTTTACGAACGGCGTCGGAGGCGTAAAGCTCCGCTTCCTTGCCGTTTTCCAGATAGATATGACCTAACTCCGTATTCGGAATCAATTTGCCGTCGGTGAAAAGCGCGGTACCCAAGCCGGTTCCTATCGTCACCATAAGTACCACGCCGGTTTGATTTTTGCCTGCGCCGAATTCGATTTCCGCCATGCCTGCCGCATCTGCGTCATTCAAATTGAAGCAAGGGCATCTGCTTGTATCTGAAAATAGCTGGTTTATGTCGGTGCCGATGAATGAAGGTGCGATATTGGACGCCGTTCGAACGATACCGTGTTGAATCGCCGCCGGAAATCCGCAACCGATCTGGCCGGTCCAGTTAAAATGATGCGTTAATCGCGACAAGACCGACGCAACAGCTTCCGGGGTGGCTGGTTGAGGTGTCTCGATGCGGTGACGTTCGCTGACTAATTCGCCGCTTGAAGTATCGACTATGGCACCCTTGATGCCCGAGCCACCGATATCTACGCCAAGAATCTGCATTGATCGTCCGGAACTGAACTGAATTAAATGACTGCATTGTAGCCAGCTTGGCGATTTTTGCCCGATTATTTTTTAACGGCTTTTTCCGGAATCAATATTGTGTTTTGCGGCGCCCGGCTGTCGTCCAAATTGGGATAATCCTTGGTATAGTGCAGACCTCGGCTCTCTTTGCGTCGCTGGGCGCAGCGGATGATCAGTTCCGCAACGATGACCAAGTTGCGCAACTCCAATAAGTCGCTGGTTACACGAAATCGACCATAGTATTCACTGATTTCATCTTTCAATAAGATCAAGCGGTTCATGGCGCGTTCGAGGCGTTTATTGGTTCTGACGATACCGACATAGTCCCACATGAAGCGGCGCAATTCATCCCAGTTGTGCGATATGACCACTTCTTCGTCCGAGTCGCTGACTTGTGATTCATCCCAAGCCGGTAACGCCGGAGGCTTGGGGATGCTGTCGAACCGATGCCGAATATCCAGATTGGCTTGCTCGGCGAAAACCAGACATTCAAGCAAGGAGTTGCTGGCCATGCGGTTGGCGCCGTGCAATCCGGTGCAGGCTGCTTCGCCTATGGCATACAGGCCGGGAATGTCGGTTCTGGCGTTTTTGTCGGTCATGACGCCGCCGCAAGTGTAATGCGCGGCCGGAACGACCGGGATGGGTTGTCGACTGATGTCGATATCCAGATCCAGACATTGCATGTAGATAGTCGGGAAGTGTTTTTGAATGAACTCTCTCGACTTATGGCTTATGTCCAAATAGACGCAGTCGACGCCGTGTTTTTTTATTTCGCTATCGATGGCACGAGCAACGATATCCCGAGGCGCCAATTCCATTCGTTCGTCGTAGTGCCGCATGAAACGTTCGCCATTAGGTAAAATCAGCTTGCCGCCTTCGCCGCGCACCGCTTCGCTGATTAAAAATGATCGAGCGGCAGGGTGGTACAAACAAGTTGGGTGGAATTGCATAAATTCCATATTGGCGACCCGGCAGCCCGCACGCCAGGCTAAGGCAATACCGTCGCCGCTGGAAATATGCGGGTTAGTCGAATATAAATAGACCTTGTTGGCGCCGCCAGTGGCCAGTACCACGACTTTTGCCGCAAGCGTTTTAATTTCGCCTGCGTTGATGTCGAGCACATAGGCGCCGCATACGCGTTGCGGAGATAGCCCTAGCTTTTCCGTCGTGATCAATTCCACCATATTGTGGTATTCCAACAGGCTGATATTCGGATGCGATTGGGCGCGTTCGATTAGCGACATCGACACGGCTTTGCCGGTCGCGTCGTCGGTGTGTACTATCCGCCTGTGGGAATGGCCGCCTTCACGATTTAAGTGTAGTTGTTTAGTGCCATTGTCGCCGGCAACTTCGGTAAAATGGACGCCTTGGATACGCAACCATTCGATACTGTCTCTTCCCTTAGAAACGGTTAAACGTACGATTTCAGGGTCGCACAGTCCGGCGCCCGCTATTAAGGTATCCTGGATGTGGGATTCGATCGAATCGTGCTGATCGTCGTAAACAGCGGAAATTCCACCTTGGGCGTAATAGGTGCTGCATTCGGTCAAAGCGAATTTAGAGAGGACTGCAACGCGATAGATGTCGGACAAATGCAGGGCCAAACTGAGGCCTGCACCGCCGCTACCGGCGATCAGAATGTCATATTGGAGATTGGGTTGCCTAGTCAAGGTTGTATGGTGGAATGAAGGTTTTGTTACAGTGTCTTGAAAATCATAACGCTTTTTTATTCGGTGGTAATTTTTTTTGTGTTGCTAGAACTAATGCGGTTTAATTCTGTCCATCCCAGCATAGAAGTAACTCAGTGAAAGAAATAACAAGGCACTCAGAAGATTTAGATCAAGATTTGGTCATGCGCGTGCAACTTGGTGACAAGTCGGCGTTTGATCTGTTGGTCATAAAGTATCAGCATAAAATTGTGCATCTGGTGAACCGTTACGTGAAAGACCCCAGTGAAGCCCAAGATGTGGCGCAAGACACTTTTATCAAGGCTTATAAAGCCTTAGGCGATTTTCGAGGCGACAGTGCTTTTTACACTTGGTTATATCGAATAGCGATCAATACCGCAAAGAATTATTTGTTGTCGCGTTCAAGACGGCATTCGGATCGGGAGGTTGATATGCAAGATGCCGAACAAGTCGAGAATGCGCCACAGTTGAAAGATATTGAAACGCCGGAGCATCAACTGATGAATGATCAAATTATCCATGTGATCAAATCGGCTATAGAAAGATTACCCGAGGAAATGCGGATTGCAATTACGTTAAGGGAATTCGAAGGCATGAGTTATGAAGAGATTGCCGAGGCAATGGATTGTCCGATCGGAACCGTCCGCTCTCGTATTTTCAGAGCCCGCGAGGCTATCGATGAAAAATTAAACCCACTGCTTGGTTAAAGGTACGTCATGCAAGAACAACACAAAGAAAAACTCTCTTTACTGCTCGATGATCAACTCGACAGAGCCCAGGCTTTCTCGTTACTGAAGGCAGTACGGCAAGATACGGAATTGCAAGCGAAGTTACAGCGTTATTCGCTGATTAGTCACGCATTAAAAAGCGAACAGTGCTCGGTTGCTAGTCTGGATTTCGTTGAAAAAATTCATCAACAATTAGACAAAGAGCCGATTTATTTTTTGCCACGGAAAAAACAGGCAGGCGATTTGAAAAAAGCGGGATTGGCAGTCGCAGCGTCGGTATTATTGGCAGTCGTTTGGCTATCGGCCAGCCAATTTCAAAAATTTCCCGGCTCCTACCACAACGCGAATACTGTCGCTCAAGGTTCGGTAGAGGCCGAACAAATGAATGCCCGGTTCAAAGAATATTTACAGGCGCATGATAACGTTTGGTACGTCAGCAACAATGTTGGTGTCCAATCTTATGCGCATGTTGCTAGTTATCAACATAAATAATCTTCTTAATGCGATTTTTATATTTTTTTTTAGTCTTTACATCCAGTGTATTTGCCGACGAGCAGCAATTTTTAACCGGACAACAATGGCTTGAGAAAGTCCGCGATGCCATGAGGGCTCAAAATTATCATGGTACCGTAGTATTCATGAAAAACGGACAGATTGATACCATGAAATACCGGCATGCGGTTGACGGCGGAGTCGAGACGGAACGTTTAACGTCATTAAACTCTCCGTTGCGCGAATTGGTACGAAAGTCTAACGAAGTTAAATGCTTATATAAGGAAACGCAAAAAAAGGTTGAAAGTCGGCATCCGATTGATCGATCCTTTATACTGAACTTGCCGAAAGCACCGGAACGAGTTGATGATCAATATTTGCTGGTGGTTGCGGGGCAGGAAATGGTTGCGATGCGGCCGACACAAATTATTGCAGTCTTACCTAAAGATGATCTACGTTATGCCAGAAAGATTTGGGTCGATGTCGAGTCGTTGCTTCCATTGAAAGTGGAAGTATACGGCGCGGAAGGTAATGTGCTAGAGCAAGTTTTGTTTACCGAATTTGACATTGATTCGATTGATTCCAACCCGCAGGTGAAAACTTCATCTGCGCAAACCGATCAAGCAAGTCAACAATATTTTTCACGAGTCGACGCGTTTGACGACACTCCTTTTCTGTTGCACCAAATGCCGGCGGGGTTTGAGAAAGTATTTTTTATACGCAATACGATGCAGCAATCGAAAAGAAGTGTCGATCATTTGCTTATCAGTGACGGATTTTCCAATATTTCAATTTATTTTGAAGAAAAGGCCGAGCAAGACGTTGAAGGTATCCGTACGCTGGGGCCGGTCAACTCGTTTAGTCGTGTCATAGGTGATTGGCAAGTGACTGTTTTAGGCGAAGTCCCCCTGCAGACCGTCGAGCTCGTCGCTAACGGTGTTTCTTTACGCAGTAATTAATTGTTTCTTTCTTTCAGAATGCAACATATAAACGGAGTATGTATGTTTAATAAGCTTTTGAGTGGCGCATGTCTATTCATCATCTTTAATTCAGTAGCTTATGCGCAATTGCCCGATTTTACGGCGATGGTGAAGAACAATGGAGATGCCGTTGTTAACGTCAGTACGACGCAAAAAGCGCCCGATATGCAGATAGATTCGGATCAACAAATGCCGCAAGACATACCGCCGGAGTTGGAAGAGTTTTTCCGCCATTTCTTCCAGGGGCCCGGCCGTGGCTTTGTGCCGAAAGAAACAAATTCTTTAGGGTCTGGTTTTATCCTTTCAAAGGATGGTTACATATTGACCAATCATCATGTGGTGAACAATGCTTCGGAAATCATCGTTAAATTGAAAGATCGACGCGAGCTGGAAGCACGATTGATCGGCTCCGATGAAAGTACCGACGTGGCTTTGCTAAAGGTCGATGCGTCGGATTTACCTGTGGTCCAAATCGGTTCGCCGGACCAACTGCAAGTTGGAGAGTGGGTTTTGGCAATTGGAACACCTTTCGGATTCGAACAATCCGTGACTCAGGGCATCGTTAGCGCCAAGGGGCGCAGTCTACCCGACGGTAATTATGTGCCGTTCATACAGACCGACGTTGCGATTAATCCGGGAAATTCCGGAGGTCCGTTGTTTAATATGCGGGGAGAAGTAGTCGGTATCAACTCGCAAATTTATAGCCGTTCCGGCGGATACATGGGTTTGTCGTTCGCGATTCCTATCGATGTTGCGATGAACGTGGCCGAGCAAATTAAAACCAAAGGAAAGGTGTCTCGTGGATGGCTAGGCGTGCAAATTCAGGATGTGACACGCCAGCTTGCTGAATCGTTTGGCATGGACAGGCCTCACGGCGCGTTGGTCGCAAAAGTAATTCCGGGCGGACCGGCGGAAAAAGCCGGTATTCAAATTGGCGATATCATCGTCGAATTTGAGGGTCATACGATTGAAACTTCCGGCGAACTGCCGCCGATTGTTGGCATGACTGAAGTCGGCACGGAAGCCAAGGTCAAAGTCATTCGACAAGGTGACGAAGAAGATTTGAGCGTCAAGGTCGGCTTGTTACCCGCGAATAAAGTAGCGCAGCTAAGTTCGAATTCCTCGCCGGAAACTAGCGTAAACCGAGTGGGTCTGGTTGTAGCCGACCTGTCAGAAGAGGAACGGCAACAACTACAAGTGGAAAAGAACGGCGTGTTGGTGCAAAAAGTTAGCAAGGGAGTGGGTTTGGATGCCGGAATTCAGCCGGGGGATGTGATTTTGCGCGTACAAAATACTCCTATCCGTAATGTTGCGGAATTTAATAAAATTGTCGCAAAATTACCGGTGGGTCGGTCTATAGCTATGTTGATCCAGCGTAACGGTAGTCCGGTGTTCGTAGCATTCAAACTCGACAAATAAGAGGGTGTTCTATCTATGGCTAACGTAAATAACATTATTCAATTGATAGGTAATACCCCGTTAGTCAAACTGCAACGTATGGTTCCCTCGCAATCGGCGGCGGTTTTGGTGAAACTTGAATCAAGAAACCCGGGCGGTTCGGTGAAGGACAGGATCGGACAAGCGATGATTCAGGCCGCCGAAAAGGCAGGGACTTTGAAATCCGGCGGAACCATCGTCGAACCCACCTCGGGCAATACCGGAATAGCGCTGGCGATGATAGCGGCCGCTCGTGGTTATCGTTGCGTGTTGGTGATGCCCGAAACCATGTCGGTAGAGCGAAGGCAGCTACTGGCCCTTTATGGTGCCGAGCTCGTACTGACGCCCGGACCGGACGGCATGAAAGGAGCGATTAGTAAGGCTGAAGAAATCGTCGCCGAAACAGGGGCTTTTATGCCGCAACAATTTGAAAATCCGGCTAATCCGGATATCCACCGACAAACCACCGCCCAAGAAATTTGGTCGGGGACCGACGGACAGGTCGATGTGTTTGTTTGTGGAGTTGGTACCGGCGGTACCATCTCCGGGGTGGCGGATGTCATTAAAAATCGGAATCCTCAATTTAGGGCGATTGCGGTTGAACCGGCCGAATCGCCGGTAATTTCGGGTGGGCGCCATAGTCCGCATAAAATTCAAGGCATAGGAGCCGGCTTCATACCCAAAAACCTGGATGTGGATCTGATTGACGGCATTGAACAAGTCTCATCAGAGGAGGCTTTCGCCGTGCGTATGCGCCTAATTCAAGAGGAAGGCATTATGGCCGGAATATCGTCAGGCGCAAGCGTTTGCGCGGCATTACGCGTGGCTGAACGTCTTGGTGGCGGTAAAACCGTCGTGACGATTATTCACGATACCGGTGAACGTTACTTGAGCATGAGCTAACTCTCGGGTCCATAGACTTTAGGTTTTTCCTGATAATGAACGATTCGAGACTTAAGACCCGCTCCACCGGGATGGGCTACCTTATCAATCGTATCCAGACCCTATTCGTCAGCATGCTGCGAATCTGGACGATTCCCATCGTGTTGATGCTAAGTGTGTCATCGGGGTTTACTACTTATTACGGCCTTTCACACTTTATTACGCCTTGGATTGCGTTGATTATTACCGTTGCGATTCAGTCTATCATCGTGATCTGTTCGTTGGAAATGGCGAGTATCCATTGGACCGCAAACCGGTTCCGTTATTTCTCGGTGGTCATTTCACTTTTTATTGCCGTTTCGGCCTCCGTGACATTCTCGTATTTCAAATTTTATGAAATATCCGAGCGAGAAACCTTGCATATCAATCGGATTCAAGAAATTAGACAGGATATCAAGGCGTACATCGATACGGTGCTTTTGCACAAGAACCGGTTGATGAAAGAGCATCAGCAAGCGCTCGAAAAAGCTTCGCGCGACGTGTCACAAGCGTATTTCGGCACACATGAGCAAATCGCTCCCGGTTACAGAAATCAAGTTGGCGAAGGGCCGTTTTGGCGCCATTACAATCAGATCTACCAAGAAAAAAAACAGGCCTATCAAGCGCAAGAGCAAGTTTTTTTGGAATTGGATAAAAAAATTCGATTGTTGCAAACCAGCCTCGCTGATTTGGATGTGGCCTTAGATCCGGAAACGGCTTACTATCAGATGTTAAAGCATTATCAAGATATGCAGCTCCTGGTAAATCAATTATCCAGCAGTGCAGGCTTGATGTTACCGGATGCGCCGATGTTAATGACCTACAAACAATTTGTCGAAGAGGTAAAACCGTCGTTTTCAATGTGGCAAGGATTTTCCTGGTTTGCCTTTGCTTGTGCAGCCATGGTGGATTTTTTTACCATATTGCTGTCTTATCGACTGGAATTTACAGCGCCGGGACCTTTGACAAAACAGGAAGAGGAATTGGTGTTTGAGTGTCTTAGGCAATTTACGGAATTTCGTATAAATGAGAACGACGAACTGGAAATGATCATCGAAAAGTCGGAGCTGGAAAAAGCCAGGCGTTATTCCGACTGGTCGCGGATGTTTGTGGTTGGATTGCTCTTGAGTAGGGGGTTTTTACGAAAAGTGGATGCGAGAACAGTTGAATTCGCTCCTAACCTTTATCCGCTCGTCGCAGAAAAAATGTCGGATAAAATTGCCGAGCTTAAGGCTAAAGCGATGGCAAATTCCGCTGTGAGTCATGGCTGAACCCAACAACGAACTTGATGCATGGCTCGCCGGCGAAGACCTTTTCGCCGCCAACGATCTGTCGCCGGAGAATTGGGTTGCCGGTTTCGATGTCGATAGACAGTTGGTCGAATTCAAACTCGGTCCGGTAAAACGTTTATTTCTGCGTCCGGACAAATTTACCAAACGTTTTTATCATAAGGTTCATCCGCTAAAAATTGAGTCTTGGCCTTACCGTAGTCAGGTTAAGTTATTCGATGACTTTTGCGCGATAGAGATAGCGTTAGATTTACGTTTTCAAGCGACGCTGGAATACGTTCGCAGGAATGCGGAGTTAATTGAAGGTATCAATCAGCATATCCGGAATCTTTACTTAGGCGTCATCGAAGACAAAATCAACCAGGAACTCAGTAAATTAGCCGATGGAAGTTGGGTGCAGAACGGTTTGACACAACATGAAAATCGCTTGGCGATTTCTGTTTGCGAAGTGTTGACACAGCAACATATCCAAGCTGAAGCGGTTTGCCATATGTTCGCGGAATTCGCCGAGTTTCCGGAAGTGCAACTCGGGAAAGATAGTATATACCTTCATGTGCTTAAGAAAACGTTCGAGTTGAATCAACAAAAAAGTCAGGAACGCCTGCGTCAGCAGCGGTTGAACGAGCAGCAAGCCATACTGGCGAAGCAGCAGGAATCGGAACATTTGAAGCAATTGTCCGAAATGCAGCGCGTCATTCAACTACAAGAGGCCGAGGCGCAAATTCAACTGTTGCTTGAAAAAGAGCGGCAACTGACTCGTCAACATGAGGTGGAAGTTCGGATACACGCGGAACAAGTGGCGCATGAGCAGAATCTGAAAACCATTAGTTTCGAAACAGAACTAGAAGTGCAACAGCAGTTGGAAGCCAAGCAACGATTAATTGAACTTGAGCGGTTGGATGAGCGTCTAGCGCATGAGACTCTGGTGGAAGAACGTAAAACCTTGGCGGAGATTCAGCGGCGTCGGCTGATCAAGCAACATTGGCAGCAGGCTGAGCAACTGGATACTGAGCAAGATCAGGAGGCTGGCGATGAACAAATGGAAACAAAGTAAGATTCAAGCCGTTTTGCTAATAATGCTGTCGGTGCTGGCGACGGCTTGTACAACGACACCAAAACTCATTCAAATTCGTTCTGATATAGATGCGTTGACAACTAGCGACGTGTCGAACAAACATCATTTTGTAATATTACCCGCCAATAAAGATATTAAAGAGCAGGACCTACAGTTTAAAGAATTTAAAGCTTATTTGGAAAAGGCTCTGGGCAAGCGTGGATTCGTTAAAGCCGATACGCTACAGGATGGCGATGTAGTGTTATTTTTGAACTATGGTGTCAGTGAACCACAAACGTATCAATACGCGTATAATGTTCCAGCGTGGTACGGTTTCGGAGGAACCTATCCCTATTATAGGTGGGGGTGGTATTATCCAATGTCGCCTTACTATACCCAACGTATCGAAACTTACTTGATGTATAGACGTTACTTATCGTTGGAAGCCTATGATATGACGGCCTATGTGCAGAATAAAACGCCGGTACAGCTTTGGAAAATCAGTGTTCAGAGCCAGGGGTTGAGTAATGACCTCCGCTTGATATTCCCCTATATGGTTACAGCCATGCAACCTTACATCGGTTCCAATACCGGTCACATGGTGACGGTGGACGTAGACCAATCCGACCCATTATTTCAAGACATTTTACTCAGCAACCCTTACCGCGTAACACCCATCGCACCTCAGAAGGAAAAATCTTCTTCCAACCCTTAGAAGTCGTCCGGCAACGACGGAGTGAAATTCTGGAAAGGCATATAGTTCAGGATCACGTTCATATGTTGATCCAGAACCCACCGAAATATTCGGTGTCCGAAGTGGCGGGTTACCTAAAGGGAAAAGTGCAATAGCCGTAGCCTGACAATTTTCAGACAGGAAGACGAACTTTAATGGAGAAAGTTTTTGGGCAAGAGGATATACCGTGTCGACAGTCGGTTTTGAAGAAGGTCAAATACGCAAGTACATCCGAAATCAAGAACAATTAGAAGGAAAGGGCACTGATGAAAGTAATGAGTTTTAATTGAGCTAACCAACTTTGACCTTGGCAGCCCTTGGGGCTGCTTACAACCTGTCAAGCTCTCCGCTTTGCGGGGGCGATATGACTGGATTTTGCTTGGGCGGCTACAAAAGATTTGTCACAATCATGTAAATTGCGGTTATTTCTAGTATAACCGGCAGTATTAAATAGTATGGATTATGTTTTCTTATCATTAAAACGGACTCTCTCACACCGTTTTCGCCTTTCAAGAATTGACTCTCCGCCTCAGGTTCATAGCGGCTGGCTTGAGATAAGGAAGCTGCGCTATTGATGAAATAGCTGTCGTCGTCGAAAATCGAATCAAACAGCTCGTCCACTTTTTTTTGATTACTGAACAGATCGTTTAACATTTTATTATCGATAGCGATGGTATTCATGGTTCACCTCCGATGATCTAGCTTTCGATAGCATCCTAGCGCTGAATCTGCTTATGAACTGTGAAGTATTTCTTGAAGAGCGAAATTGCTGGGTCGATTTTCCGGACACCTTTGAGATCGGTGAAATAGCAATCGCTAAATCTGTTTAACGCTGATATTTAAAGTCTGTATACGATAAGCGATCTGTCTCGGTGTCATATCCAGCAGTCGAGCGGCCTTTGCCTGCACCCAACCACATTGCTCTAAAGCCGCAATCACTCGCTCGCGCTCGTCGAGTTCTTCGTCGTGTAAATCGAGTACACGGGTCGCGACGGCTTTTGGGCGGCTGATCCCAATTTCGTCTTCCAAGCCGGTACTGATGATCACGTCGCGATCTATTATGCCATCGGCGCTCATGATGGCGGCGCGTTCCAATCGGTTTTCCAGTTCCCGCACGTTGCCGGGCCAGTTGTGCTTCATTAGGATGCGCAATGCGCTTTCCTTGATTTCCAAAGGCCGGCCTCCTTGTTGTTTCGACAGACGATTCAACAGGAATTTCGACAAGTCCGGAATATCTTCGATTCGATCTCTTAGCGGGGGCATATTAATTGGCATCACGTTAAGCCTGTAATATAAATCCTCGCGAAAACTACCGTCAGCAACGTCTTTTTCAAGATTGCGGTTGGTTGCGGCGATGATGCGGACATTGACTTTAATTGTGCGCACTCCTCCGACCCGTTCAAATTCGCCTTCTTGCAGAACTCTTAGTAGTTTGGCCTGGAAGGATGCCGAAATTTCGCCAACCTCATCCAAGAATAATGTACCGCCATCGGCCAATTCGAAACGGCCTTTGCGTTGACCAACCGCTCCGCTAAAAGCGCCTTTTTCATGTCCGAACAGTTCGGACTCGAGTAAAGTATCAGGTAGCGCGGCGCAATTTAGTTTCAAAAACGGGCCGTTTGCGCAAGCTGAATTGAAATGGATTGCGTTAGCCACGACTTCCTTGCCTGTACCCGACTCGCCGCGAATCAGTACGGTGGTATGCCACTTCGCGACTTGGCGAATAATATCGAAAACTTTCAGCATTGGCTCGGAGTGGCCAATAATGTTTTCGAAGCGATAATTCTTAACCAACGCTTGTTTCAGATAATCCCTTTCATTCACAAGTTCGGTTTGTTTGCGCTCCATCGCACGTACGGAATTGACGGACTGAGCAATCAGGTTGGCGACCATTTCCAAAAAGCGCGCTCTTTCACCGAGAAAGGTCGCTTCACACGGTTGAGCGGCAAGAATGCCAACGACTTCCCCCTGTTCTATAGACAAAGGCGATCCGATGAAAGGCAAATCGGGGTTATAAACTCCCAATCGGCTTAAAAAGCGCGGTTCGTCGGCTATGCGTTCAACGACAATGGTACTGCCTTCATCCAGAATGGCTCCGACTAGCCCTTCCCCGGGTTGATAGCGAATTGTGCGGTCTATGTCTTCGCCATACACCTCACAAACGCTCATGCTGTCGCCGTCGATGTCTCGTAGTGTGATCATGCCGAAATGTAAGCCCGAACGTTTATGCAGTATTTCCAATATACCCTTGAGCTTGTTACGTAAATCATGGGTACTGTTAAGTAGTTGACTTACCAGAAACAGGGTATCTAGCTCGGATTCAACCAATAACGAACGATCATTCATGAATACTTTCCCTGGCAGTATTGTGTTGACTTGGAAAACTGATGATGAAGCAGCAACCCTGTTTATAGTTGGGATCGATTTCTATTAAACCGCCATGTTGATTGATAATTTCACGCACCATTACCAGACCCATGCCGGCCCGCACACCGCCGACATTCTTTTGCGTCGTAAAGAACGGTTCGAATACCTTATTTCTTTGGCTGGCCGGAATGCCGGGCCCGCTGTCAGCGACGATCACGCGCACCCAATCGTTTTCCAGGGAAGTTGTTATATTGATAACTCTCTCTTTGCTGCTTGCGCGGTTCATGGCGTCGACCGCGTTATCCAAGAGCTGTTTGAACATCATGCGTAATTTATTTTCCGCACCCAGTATCGAGGGCAAGACCGAATTAGGCATCCAGTCGACAACGACGCCGTTCGCCAAAAACTTTTGACTATAAAGCAGCATGACTTCATGCAGTAGTTGATTGAGATTGACTGAAGTCACCGCCGCCTCCGGAATTTCCGGTACGCAGCGCTGTAGAGTCGTCAGGGTTTCTTCGCCCATCGCCTGAACTTGATGTAACAAGTCTCTTAACGGCTGGTTTTGCTCATCGTTTCGCTGGCTCATGATTTGTATCGCAGCATTGATTTGATTTAACGGTTGTCGGATCTGGTGCATGGCGCCGAGCAATGTCTCTCGAATGCTGCGCATGTGCTCTTCCTCTGCCATCAAGTTGACCAAGCTTTGTAACTGTAATTTTTCTTGCTGCCTGCGCAACAAGCTGATGTCGTTGATCGACAACAATAGATATTCGTTAGAATGTTTAATGAAAAAACTGTCCGCATCGGTGTTGTCTTCATTAAACCAGTTGCCTGAGCATGAAAACCAGCGGGTGCCCCGCCGACCTATACCTTCGACTCTAATTTCACGGTTGTAAAATCCTTGTCTTGGTTTTGACTCTTCTTTTGGCGTTGTCCACAAGTCGCCCAAGTCCAATTGTAAAGCTTCGAGGAAAAAGCGTGCAGGCTCGGCGTGTCCTAATTCGCTGATCAGCATTTTGTACATTTGATTGTCTAGCACGATGTTGTTGTTGCTATCCAACACGACCATAGCGACAGGAGAAGCATTGATAACCGACTCAATCAGTTGCTTTTGATTATTGACCTGCTGGTCGGCCTGATGAGCTTGAGTCACGTCTCTGTGCATGCCGATGTAATGCGTTATCGCTCCGTGTTCGTCCAGCATCGGTGCTATAGTCAGATCCGCCAGGTAACGTTCACCTTGTTTACGTCGGTTTATCAAGCGTCCCTGCCAAACCTTTTTACGTGAAATCGTATGCCAAAGGTCGTAATAAACCGGGCGCGGCGTACATTTATCGGACAATTTCGACTCGTTTTGGCCGATTATCTCGTCACTTTTATAGCCGGTTACCTCAGTAAACGCCTTATTGATATATAGAATATTGGCTTTCTTGTCGGTGATGGAGATTGCAACCGGTGATTGTTCTACTGTAGCTATGAATAACGATAGAGGCAGGCTTTGGTTTTTATAGTTGGTGCCGTTTACAAGCAAACCGGGGCGTATGGTTTCAAGCACCTCGGCATCGATATGATTAACAAGATATTCCGGTTTTATATTGGTCATCTGGGCGCTCTACGGGTATTGATTGTTATTTACATGCAATTTTGATGCCTCGTTTTGTAATCAAATTTGTTTAGCTGATTCATAATCATAAAACCTCGGACGAAAAAGGGATATTGTCGTGTTTGCGACAATTTTAAGATTGAAGTTTTGCGATGTGTGTCGTTTAGAACACATAAAATGCACCGTCTTTGCCCGGGATTGCACAAGTTTCGCTCATTTAACCTCACAAACTGTGTTGGCATGGATGATGCTGTTTAGTTTTCAAACAACTGAGCGTGAAAACAATGAGCGAATACTTGCTGCTAATTTTAGGGACAGCACTGGTCAACAACGTCGTACTGGTGAAGTTTTTGGGATTGTGTCCGTTCATGGGCGTCTCCAACAAACTCGATACCGCATTGGGCATGGGGATGGCCACGACCTTCGTGTTGACCTTGGCTTCCGCAGCGAGCTGGATATTGGAACACCGCTTATTGCAACCTTTTAACATCGGCTTCCTGCGCGTATTGGGTTTTATTCTGGTCATCGCCGCGGTCGTGCAGTTTACCGAAATGGTGATTCATAAAACCAGCCCGGTGTTATATCAGGTCTTGGGCATTTTCCTGCCCTTGATTACCACGAATTGCGCGGTGCTCGGCGTGGCATTGCTGAATATTCAAGAAGAATACAACTTCGTCCAAAGCCTGCTGTTCGGCTTTGGCGCGGCAATCGGTTTTACCCTGGTGATGGTGCTGTTTGCCGGTCTCCGCGAGCGCTTGTCGCTCGCGGCTGTACCGGCAATTTTTTCCGGCACGCCGATCGCCTTCATTACCGCCGGCATCATGTCTCTAGCCTTTATGGGGTTCGCGGGACTGTATACGAAATGACGTCGTGCATGAAACCAGTTAACTTTTTTTAATAGGTAGCCCATGTACATTCTTTCAGCCATCGTCATCTTAACTGCACTCGGATTGTTTCTCGGCCTGAGTTTGGGTATCGCCGCCCGGTATCTGAAAGTCGAGGCCGACCCCTTGATCGACCAAGTTGAAGCCCTGATGCCCGGTTCGCAATGCGGCCAATGCGGCTATCCCGGCTGCCGGCCCGCGGCCGAAGCCTTAGTCGAGGGCTCCGCGCCGGTGACTTTATGTCCGCCGGGCGGCACATCGTTGGTCGAACAATTGGGCAAACTGCTAGGCGTACAAGTGGATTTGAGCCAGGCCCTCGATCAGGAACCCATGGTGGCCCGCGTTAGCGAAGACACCTGTACCGGCTGCACCCGCTGTTTCAAAGTTTGCCCGACCGACGCCATCGTCGGCGCGCCCAAGCAGATACACGCCGTGGTTGCCGACGCCTGCATCGGCTGCGAGAAGTGCGTCAACATCTGCCCGACCGAATGTCTGCAAATGCACCCAGTTGAGGTAACCCTCCGCGATTGGCGATGGCCGAAACCGTTGGCTGCGGCAGCTTAAGGAGAAACGTATGCTGTCATTGTTCGAAAATCCCCGCTTGCGCGGCGGTGTCCATGCCGAAGAGCACAAAAGCGAAACCTCCGGGGTGCCGATCGCTCGAAACCTACCAATACCCAAAAAACTATACATCCCGGTACAACAGCACGTCGGCAAACCGGCCGAACCTTTGGTCAAGGTCGGTGAAAAAGTGCTAAAAGGCCAATTGCTGGCCTACAGCCAGGGCACCATTTCGGCGCCGGTTCATGCGCCGAGTTCCGGTGTTGTTGCCGACGTCATCGACTTTCCGGCGCCGCACCCGTCGGCTTTGCCGATACGCACCATTGTTATCGAAACCGACGGCATGGAGCGCTGGATCGAAAAAAGCCTGCCGGATGATCCGTTTCAGCTACCTCCGGAAGAGATTTGCGTCCGGGTCGGCGCGGCGGGGGTAGTCGGTTTAGGCGGAGCCGTATTCCCGTCGGCCGTCAAACTCGATCTGGGCCGGAAAAACCGAATTCATACACTGCTGATCAACGCCGGCGAATGCGAGCCCTATTTGACTTGCGACGATAGGCTGATGCAAGAAAAAGCCGCCGAAATCGTCGACGGCATACGCCTGATGTTGCGCGGCATGCAGGCGCCGGAAGCAATGATAGGCATCGAGGACAACAAGCCCGAAGCCTACGAAGCCATGAGGCAAGCCTGTTTGGAATACCCGAACATAAAAGTCATGCAAGTGCCCACCCGCTACCCCATGGGTTGGGACAGACAAATGCTGCGCTATCTGACCGGCTGGGAAATTCCGGCCGACGGACGCGCCACCGATATCGGCGTTGTAATACACAACGTCGCCACCGCGCATGCCGTCTATAAAGCGGTCTGCCTGGCCGAACCTTTGATCAGCCGGGTTGTGACCGTGTCGGGCAGTGCGGTCGCCGAACCGCAGAATGTCGAGGTGTTGATCGGCACCCTGATGTCCGAAGTCTTGGATTTCTGCAAAGTCGAAAAAAGCAAGATCGCACGGCTTATCATGGGCGGGCCGATGATGGGCGACGCATTGCCTCTGAGCACCGTACCCGTGGTCAAAGCCTGTAACGGGATTTTGGCCTTGTCCGAGCAGGATATCGAAACGCCCGAGGTCAAACCCTGCATTCGTTGTTCCACCTGCGTAACGGCCTGCCCGGTCGGTTTGCTGCCGCTGGAAATGGCCAGCCGGATCCGCGGTAACCAATTGGATGCCGCGGTCGACCTGGGCTTGAAAGATTGCATCAATTGCGGCAGTTGTTCCTATGTTTGTCCGTCCAATATCCCGTTGGTGCATTACTTCAAATTCGCCTCGGGTGAACTGTACAAGCGCCAGCAAAAAGAACACAAATCCGAACAAACCAAACGTCTGATCGACGACCGCAGCCAACGCATGGAACGCATTCGCCTGGCCCAGGAAGAAGAAGCCCGCAAGGCCAAAGAAGCGCGCGAGGAACGAATGCGCCAACAACAATTAGCCAAGGAAAAAGCTGCTAAAGCCAAACAAGAAACCGCAACCGCCGAGGCCGAGTCATGAGCATCAAACCAGTCAGCGGTCCGCACGTCATCGCGGTACGCCGCGTTGACGAGATCATGCGCAAGGTTATTTATGCCTTGTTGCCGGCGATCGTCTGGGGCTTTTTCCTGTTCGGTTTCCCTGCCTTTTATCTGACGCTGGTGACGATCCTGTCGGCCCTGGTATTCGAGGCTATCTGCCTGAAGATGAAGGGCGTGGCCGCCGCGCCCTATTTATACGACGGATCGGCGCTGCTCACCGGCATATTGGTCGTCATGACGCTGCCGCCCTGGGCTCCTTGGTGGATAGGCGTGGTAGGTTCGGCGATCGCCATCATTCTGGGGAAACAAGTCTATGGCGGATTGGGCCAAAACCCGTTTAACCCGGCGATGCTGGCTAGGGTCGCCTTGTTGATCTCGTTCCCGATCGAAATGACCACTTGGGTCAAGGTCAAGCCGTTTCCGTTCGGCCCCGGACCGCTGGACAGCCTGGGAATCACCTTCGGCCAACTGGAAAATCTGGACGCCATCACCGGCGCGACTACGCTGGGCGCGGTCAAAACCGGTTTTTCGCTGAATCAAACCTTGCCGGACTTGCTCGATAACTACTCCAGCGTTCTAACCTTTATCGGCTGGGAACGCGGTAGCTTGGGCGAAACCTCAACCCTGCTGGTTCTGGCCGGCGGACTGTGGCTGATCCGGCAAGGCGTTATTCAGTGGTACGCACCGCTGTCAGTATTGGCGAGCGTGGCGCTGTTATCCGGCGTGTTTCACCTGATCGACAGCCAACATTACTTAGGCCCCTGGGTGCATTTGAATTCCGGCGCACTGATGTTGGTCGCGTTTTTCATTGCCACCGATTACGTCACATCGCCGAATACCCCGCTTGGGCAAATAATCTTCGGTACCGGCTGCGGCCTGTTGATCTACGTGATTCGTACCTGGGGCGGCTATCCGGAAGGCACCGGCTTCGCGGTCCTGCTGATGAATGCGACGACGCCGTTGATCGATCACTATATTAAGCCGCGTATTTACGGGCGTTACCGAAACGGAAGACCCATCGATGTTAAAGAATCTTGAGGCTGGTTATGAGTGCTGAGCCAAACCGTGAAACCGAAAAGATGAACGACGATAGCGATAACCAAGCGCCTAAGGTACTCGGGCTATTTAGCGAAGAGCAACTATCCGAGCTGCGCGGCAAACTGAAATATCAGACAGGCATCCTGGCTGCCTTCGCCTTGCTGGCCAGCGTGCTGCTGGGCTTTGCCGATCTGGCCACCAGCGGCGCGATCAAACTCAGGCTGGAAGAAGACCTGAAAGCCAGCCTGGAAGAAGTCATGCCGGCCGATCTCTACGACAACGATCTTTTGGCCGACACGGTGACGCTGCCCTCGGCCGACGCCGACATCGGCGCCGCCGAAACGACGGTCTATTTGGCCAAGAAACAAGGCGAAGTCACTGCGGCCAGTTTCAAATTGATCGCGCCCGACGGTTATTCCGGCCCCATCAGCCTGGTGATGGGCATAGACAAAAACGGCCAGATTCTCGGCGTCAGAATCATCGCTCACACCGAAACGCCGGGTTTGGGCGACAAGATCGAACTGACCAAATCCGAATGGGTGCTCGGCTTCAACGGCAAGTCGTTGGATAACCTCAGCCCCGCGCAATGGGCGGTCAAGAAAGACGGCGGCGTGTTCGACCAATTCGCCGGAGCGACGATCACGCCCCGTAAAACCGTGCAAGCGATCAAACGCGGCCTGGAGTTTTTCAAAGCCCACCGCAGCGAATTGCTTGGTCAATAGGCAGCAGGAATAGGCAATTTAGGAGAAACGACAATGAAGCTATCGAATTTGTTTTCGGAGCCTTACCGAAAAATCGCCAAAGACGGATTATGGGACAACAACGTGGTGCTGACGCAAAACCTGGCGCTGTGCCCGCTGCTGGCGGTAACCGGCACCGCGACCAACGGCCTGGGCATGGGTTTGGCTACGATGGTGGTCATGGTGGCATCCAACGCCGCGGTGTCGGCGAACCGGCACTTGATTCCGGCCGAAATCCGCATCCCGATCTTCGTGTTGTTGATCGCTACACTGGTTACCTTGGTAGACCTATTCTTAAATGCCTGGATGCACGAATTGCACAAAGTGCTGGGCTTGTTCATACCGTTGATCGTCACCAACTGCGTGATCTTGGGGCGGGCCGAGTCGTTCGCATCCAAACAAGCCTTTCTGCCTTCGGTCTGGGACGGCTTCATGATGAGTGTCGGGTTCACGTTGGCCATGGTGGTACTGGGGGCCTTACGCGAAATCAGCGGTGCCGGCACTCTATTCGCCAACGCTTCGACTCTATTGGGCGAAAGCTTTAATTTTATGGAACTGACCATCATTCCCGAATACAAAGGCTTTTTGCTAATGGCACTGCCGCCGGGCGGCTTCATCATGCTGGGTTTCATGGTGGCGGCCAAGCGTTTGCTGGACAAGAAAGTGGCCGAAAAATCCGCGCCGCCTATGGTCGGTAGCCAGTGGGGCGAATCGGAACATGAGGGAGCACCAACATGAACGTAGGCGTTTGTTACGCGGAAGCCGACAGACAAACTTGGCTACGCCTGGAAGTACCCGACGAAAGTACTGTACAGCAAGCCATCGAATTGTCAGGCTTACTGACGCTTTACCCGACGATTGACCTGACCAAGCAGAAAGTCGGCATCTTCGGGAAATTAACAAAGCTCGACGCACTGATCAAAGACGGCGATCGGGTGGAAATATACCGCCCCATCACCGCCGATCCCACCAAGGTCAAGCGCAGGCGCGTAGATGTCGATGATGATGACGATGACGATTAAATGATTTTTTTACACAAGGAGAACCTCCATGCTACTCGAAGATATTGACAAACAAGGCCTGACGTTCATCATGAACGTGTTGGGCAAGACCAGCGAGCCTGGGCTCTATGCCTATCGCGGCGACCTGGTGCTGGTCCAAGGCGCATTCCGCGAAGGGTCGACTACCGACCGCAAACCGCCGGAATTGCTGTTGAAACAAACCGCAATCCTAGCGAGCGAGGACAAATTCGTGTTCGTCAGCGGTCTGTTCGAGGATTTGGCATACGTGCAAACCTTTTTGGAAAAATACAAGCCGGTATTGACCCCGGAAACGCTCACACTGTTTTTCGTCGAAAACATCGCCGAGAACATGGAAGTTGTTTTGGACGGCATCACCTTCCGCTTCGTGGCCTACAAAGAGGGCATGATTTGGAACGAGACCTTAGATTTGTTGTACATCGAAAAAGCCGATTTGAAAGGTCAATCCGCCGAAGATAAAGTCGTTACCGTCTATGAAGCTGCCAAGAGCTTCAAAACCAAAGCCGCAACGATACCTTTTGAAGAAGCCTTGACTAAAACCATCGTCGTCAAGAAAGAAGCCGCCGTCGGACCGGTATAAAGCAGGTAATCATCATGAAGCCGTTCAAAACTATCTCAGCCGCCGAAGCCGATCAATTGATCGTTTCGGAACAACCCATGATTCTGGATTGCCGGGAACTGAAAGATTACCGGGCCGGCCATATCGACAACGCTCTGCATGTGCATGAACAATTACGCGACAGTTTGCTGAAAAAAGGCGATAAGGCCAAGCAATTGTTGATCTATTGCTATTACGGCCATGCCAGCGAACATTTGGCTGAGATGTTTTGCGACTTCGGATTTAAGCAGGTTTATAGTCTAGCGGGCGGCTATGCCGGCTGGAAGGAACACCACGCACTTTAAAGGTGAGATTATGAGTCAATTATCCCGTGAACTGGCCTTACGTATAGCGTTGGCCGCCCGAGTGCTGCCAGGTGTCGGTGTGCAGGAGTTAATCGAAATTTTGCATGAAAAAGTCGGTCGTCCGCTCGACGACGAAAAACTCAAGACCATCACAGTCACAAATCTTAAAACCGGCATCGGTAGCCACGACGGTGAAGAAGATGGCGAAGACATCGGTATCGGCCTTGAGAACATCAAACTCGCGGTACGTTATTTGTGGGGAGAGGAAGAAGGTGACGAGAGCCTACCGGAAATCCAGCCTTACAGAGACAGCGACATGCCCGAGTCGATCCGGGTGGCGGTGGCTTCAAATGCCGGTTCGCAGTTAAACGGACATTTCGGTTCCTGTATCCGGTTTTTGGTCTATCAGCTTTCGCGTAACGAATGCCGGTTGATCGATATTCGATCCACTATCGAGGCGGATAGTGCTGAAGACCGCAATTTGTTCCGAGCGAACTTGATCAAAGATTGCCACGTGCTATTTGTTCAATCTATCGGTGGTCCTGCCGCTGCAAAAGTGATCCGCGCAGACATCTATCCAATCAAGGTGCCCGAGGTCGTCGATGCAATCGAAAAATTGACCGAATTTCAGCAGGTTTTCGATTCGGCGCCGCCGTGGTTGGCGAAAGTGCTTGGAAAAAGCCCTGAGGAACGGGTTAGATTTGCGGCGAACGAGTAAAAGCGGCGAAGGAAAGCCCGTAACGATAGTCTTAAATTTAACCTTCATAACTGTGACAGCGGCCATCGTCCGCTAACTCTCACAGGATATTTTGGGTCGTGCGGGTCGCCGTGCGACCTATCATCGACACATCATGCAGTCCGAACGGCGATATTAAACCCAATCAGGCTGCGCCTCATGTTGCTGCACCGATAACAGAGGAGGGCGGCCAATCCTAATCATCGTAGTTTGATGCCGGGCATTATGATCGCAAAAATCGTTCTGGTCCCTAACTTGAGTTCTATCCGCCACTTTCTTGTCTTATCGGATAAGACACTCGGTGTCGCCGGCGTTTTAGATAGAAGCGCAAAATCTTAGTGTAAACGTTTAAAATGTCCTAATTTCTTTACCCGAATGTTTTTAATAGGACGCTAATTGAATACTGTCTTTGCGCTTGCAGAAAGTTGTTTGTTTGACGCGGATATTGGCGACAAGCTTTACACAACGCATATGGCGCAAAAACTGGCGGAAGCC
Organism: Methylomonas sp. MgM2; assembly: GCF_054172045.1. NCBI lineage: Bacteria > Pseudomonadati > Pseudomonadota > Gammaproteobacteria > Methylococcales > Methylococcaceae > Methylomonas > Methylomonas sp. MgM2. The sequence goes on from NZ_JBSYXO010000016.1 coordinate 71,045, forward strand.
GGGCAAATTTCTTTTGCATGCGATGCGGCGCCAAGGCCGATAGGCGATACCATATTTCCGCAAAAGCCGATTCTGTTAATGCCGCGCGAAATGGTTCGGCGGCGCTTGGATACGCCGGAAGGAAAAGCGGCTTTTTTTCATGCCTTGGCCCATATCGAGTTCATGGCGATTTATTTGGCGTGGGATATTTTGTATCGGTTTCGTGACTTACCCGAGCAGTTTTACCGTGATTGGCTTAGGATTGCCGACGAGGAAGCCTCGCATTTCGAAATGATACGAGCGCATCTATGGACTTTAGGTTGTGATTATGGTGAATTACCGGCGCATAAAGGCTTGTGGAATCATGCGGAAGAAACAGCCCATGATATTCTGGCTCGGTTAGCCGTTGTGCCTCGTTGTATGGAAGCGCGCGGATTGGATGTAACGCCGGCGATGATAGAAAAACTCAAGGCTTTAAGCGATCATGCGGGCGTAGCGATATTAACCCGCATTTACGAAGACGAAATAGGGCATGTCGAGCGAGGCTCTTATTGGTTCAAGTATCTGGCCGAACAACGCAATTTAAACCCCTCGGAAATTTTTAAAGAAAAGATATTGGCTTGTTACAAGGGTAAACCTAAGGGACCGTTTAACCGAGAAGTGCGTATAATCGCAGGATTCTCGAACACTGAAATCGATTGGCTGGAGGAAAGGCTGCATGACTAATAAACCGGTTTTTGATTATCCGTTGTTTGCAATGGGATTCAGGGTTTTTTTTGCGTTAGCCGGATTGTCGGCGCTGGCACTGATCGCGATATGGAATGCCATGTCCAATGGTTCTTTGCATATGGATAATTATTATCCGGGTACTTATTGGCACGCGCATGAAATGCTTTTGGGATATGCCACAGCGGTGATCGCCGGTTTTCTGTTGACAGCTGTTAATAACTGGACGGGGTTTAATACTGTCAATCCGGATCAATTGGCTTCGTTGAGCTTTTTATGGATTTACGGACGCGTCACACCATTTTATTCAGAACTGTTGCCTGACGAAGTGATTGCCGGTGCCGATTTCGCGTTTTTACCGGCACTGATCTATTTCGTTAGTAAACCCTTGGTGAAATCCGGTCAGTTCAAGAATTTGACTTTCAGCGGATTGCTGATTCTGATGATGGTGGCAAACGGTTTGACGCACGCCGAGATCCTGGGGTTTTCCAAAACCGGGGCAATGGCCGGCCTGACGCTAGTAGTGGCTTTAATCGTTATGATGATTTTGGTGATTGCGGGGCGTGTGTTCCCGTTCTTCACCGAACGTGGTTTATCCGGCGTGATTTGTATTCGCAGTCCCGGATTAGATTCTGCCGCTATCGTAGCGAGCTTGGCGGTATTTGTAGGGATGATATTCGACATTTCCGCAATTATGCTATCGGTTGCGGCAGTCGTTGCGATTGCGTTGAACCTGATGCGAATTTCGGGTTGGTATAATCCGCGAATTTGGTATGTGCCCTTACTTTGGGTACTGTACGTCGGTTATGGGTGGATAATCTTGGGTTTTGTTGGAGTTGCGTTGGCGGCGTATTCAGTGCTCCCGACCGCCTTGGCCCTACATGCTTTTACTGTCGGTGGAATAGGGGTGTTAACGCTTGGTATGATGGCGCGAGTGGCGTTGGGCCATACTGGCAGAGCCTTGAAGGCGTCAAATGTTATGGCAATCGCTTTCATTCTAATCAACTTGGCGGCATTGTTGCGAGTATTGTTTCCTGCTTTTATTCCGGCTTGGTACGGCAGTTTTGTGGTTGCGTCAAGTTATGCTTGGTTGGCCGCTTTTTCATTATTCGCTTTTTATTACATGCCGATTTTATGTTCCTCCAGAGTCGATGGAGGGCGGGGCTAGTTTATTTCCGGGTAGTTAGGGTTTTATCGTGATGCCGCTAACGGTGTGTGCTTGGGTAGGTCATTCCATCAATGGTATGGAGAAAAAACGTCCCTTAATTCGGGAGTAACATCTCCTGGGAGATCACGCAGGTTGTTTTTAGATGACTAGAACTAGGCGTCAATGAAAGGGATTAATATCCTGTTCAAGAAAAGAGGCGACAGTTGATGACTGCCACCTCTAGCGTAAAAATTGAGATTGACGTGTCGATAGAAAGCAACTAAGCGCCCAGCGTATTCAGCTTATTTCGACGTACTAACGTAAAGACGCCCAGGGCAGAGCCAAGCAGCCATCCCGCGCCCGGAATCGGTACCGTGGTAATCGCGCTAACGGACATGGGATCGGTCATTTCGACCAACGATCCGCTTACAAATCCGAGAGTACTTCCTAAGCCCGCAGCCGACAGATATACGCTTTCTTTGGTGCCGAAGATTGTGCTAAAGCCACTTAACATGGTGGTAGAAAAGCCGAGCGTATCCGCGTCAAAGACAAACTTATCCAGCTGTGCCGTTAACAAGTCCCCACTTATATACACGCCGGGTATAACTGTGTCGCCGTAGAAAAAAGGAATCTCTCCGGAAATTCTAACCGTACCGCTATTCGGAATGTATGTGCCATCGCTGTAAAATTGAGCCGTTAACAAAAAATTTGCAGGATGTTCTGGTGAAGATGAGACGCTAATGTTATTAGCGCTGTCATTGAACGTGATGGGGGCGTTTCCATTACTGGCAGCTAACAAATAACTTCCGCTGCCGACAAGATCGAACAATTGGACGTTAGCGCCATTCGTAAAATTAGGATCACCCGGCGGAAAAATTCCGGGCAAGCCCGCTATAGATGCGCTGCTATACGGCGAGTACGCAAGCAGCACAACTGTCGCTCGAGCAAGAATCTTTTTGATGTTAATCATAATTCGTTACCTTGAGTTGTTAAAAAAATTCTCTCTCCCCATACAAATCATACATCGATAATTATCTGCGTTCAAGTTATGGCGACCAAATTTTGCGTGATAGTGGCTTTGGTCAGGTGTGCTATGACGTTATGCGGGATTATTACTGGCTTCATTCCGAAAAAAGCACTTATTTTATTTGTTAGAAAACTCGCTGCCAATTGCTCAGAGTCGTAGAAATCGTTACTCAGTAGGCAAAAGCGGTTATATCTAATGCGAAAAAAGCGTTCCGGCTTGGTGAATTATATATTGTGGCATTGTGGAGTTTGCGAAGAAGGTAAACGCGAGCTCTCGGTGGGTTGGAACAACAAGCTTCGGTTCGGTCCTAATCCGGTGATGTTCGCGGCTGCTGGTTATTTAAAGTTTGGTGGCAGAGTGCCGACCAAACTCAGCATTCAACCAGCTGATTTCCCGCTGTATAGTTGGGCGAATTATGAGATTGAAAAATGTTGGCGTATTTCCTTCCGTGGAATGCTTATTGTCAGTTGAATTTTCATTCAGACGGCAATTACTTATAAGACGCTGATGCTTTTATCGTTAAACCGTGTATGTGGTCGATGCGGTCTTGCCGCCATGTCCGGTCCAATCGGTATGGTAGAATTCGCCTCGCGGTTTATCAATGCGTTCGTAAGTATGTGCGCCAAAATAGTCCCGTTGAGCCTGTAACAGATTCGCCGGCAATCTTTCGCTGCGGTAACCGTCGTAATAGGCAAGGGCCGAAGAGAATGCCGGAGTAGGGATGCCTAATTGAATACCAAGAATGACTGCCTGACGCCAACCTGCTTCGGCTTTTGTCATTGCGTCGACAAAGTAATCTGCTAACAACAGATTTTCCAAATTCGGAACTTGGTCGTAAGCCTGTTTAATGTCATTCAGGAATTGGCTACGGATGATGCAGCCGCCGCGCCACATCAATGCGATTTCGCCGTAGTTCAAATCCAGATTATATTCTTTAGACGCTTCTCGCATCAGACGGAAACCTTGTGCATAAGAAATAATTTTGGATGCGTACAAGGCGTGACGGACCGCGTCGACCATGCCCTTTTTGTCGCCGTTGAATGGAATGACCGGTTTGACGGGTAACACTTTAGAAGCCCTGACTCGCTCTTCTTTTTGTGCCGACAAACAGCGGGCAAAGACCGATTCGCCGATCAATGTTAACGGTATTCCCAAATCCAATGCATTAATGCCGGTCCACTTACCTGTGCCTTTTTGGCCGGCAGTATCTAAAATGTTGTCCAGCAAGGGTTGGCCGTTTTTGTCTTTGTAGGCCAGAATGTTGGCAGTGATCTCAATAAGATAGGAACTCAGTTCGCCTTTATTCCATTCGGCGAAAATGGTCTGCATTTCGTCGGTATTCATACCCAAGCCGTCTTTCAGCAACTGGTAAGCCTCACAGATTAACTGCATGTCCCCATATTCGATGCCGTTATGCACCATTTTTACGTAATGGCCTGCACCGTTATCGCCTACCCATTCGCAACATGGGTCGCCGTTAACATGGGCGCTGATGGCTTGGAATATCGGCTTGACCGCCGGCCAGGCGGCTTTATTGCCACCGGGCATGATTGAAGGACCGTGGCGGGCGCCTTCCTCGCCGCCCGACACGCCGGTGCCGATATACAATAAACCTTTTTCGGCTAGATAAGCCGTGCGCCGATTGGTATCGGTAAACAGCGAGTTCCCGCCGTCTATGATGATGTCACCGGGTGATAGCAGCGGAATCAGATTCTCAATATAGTGATCGACTACGGTACCGGCTTTGACCATCAACATGACTATTCGCGGCGTTTCCAGATTGTCGATCAGTTCTTGCAGCGAATATGTGCCGACCACTTGAGTGTTATTGGCGGGACCTTGCAGAAATTCGTCGACTTTGCTGGTTGTGCGGTTAAAAACTGCAACTTTGAATCCGTGGTCGCTCATGTTTAATACCAAGTTTTGGCCCATTACCGCCAAACCGATCAAACCGATATTTGCTTTCATAGTTCTTACCGTACTTGCTGTTCGTGGCCCGATTTTACACGATGCGGAAAATTACTGAGTAAAAATGTCAGGTACGCTCCGATGCCTCGGCTATCGGTTTGATTGGCGGGAACATGCGAATCACGGTGTTATCGCGTTGCCAGTAGTGATGATAGAGTGCAGCCGATATGTGCAAACCAATCAGGTAATAACCCAGCTCACCAATCGTTTCGTGGAGTTCTTTGAAGAGCTTGGCTATTTCCTTGTTTTTATCGATTAGAGCTGGTAGCTGCAGGCCGAAAAATGGGATTGGTTTCCCAGCCGCGCTGAGCATGAGCCAGCCGAGCAAGGGCATGGCGAACATGAATAAATAAAGAGCCAAGTGAGTAAATTTAGTTGCGCTATATTGCCAAGCTGGTGGTTCGGGTGTAATGGCGGGCCTCGTTCCGGCGAAACGAGCCGCTAATCGCGGTACAAGCAGCAGAAACACAGTAAGCCCCAACATGAAATGTACTGCTTTCATCAATTCGCGAGGGTCAGAGCCTTTGGGAAACAGGCTCCGTAATTCTATAGACGCGTACAGCGCTACTATCAATAGGAACATCAGCCAATGTACGACGATTGTTAGGGAACTGAAGCGATTATTTGCTTTTTTCGTCATAAAAGCTCTCCAAACTTCAAATTAGCAGGTAGAAACGAATATAATCCGATAGGGATGTCTTTGGCTTGTATTCGGTCATTAACTGTTGTTTAAACTTAGATATTCGTCTATAGCGGAACATTTAGGAATCGAGTGATTCGGCGCAACAGCAGCCGCTCGCTTCGAGGGGCTGCTATTTCAGAAAGCTCGACCGCTATTTTTTTAATAAGGCTGCTTCGGAAGCGCGCCGGGTAATTTCCGTCCAATTGCCGGCATCTACCAAGTCTGCCGGCGCCATCCAAGAGCCACCGACGCAAGCGACGTTGCTTAGAGCCAGATATTCAGGCGCGTTATTAGGATTAACCCCGCCGGTTGGGCAAAAAGTCACTTGCGGCAAAGGTCCACCGATAGATTTTAGCATCGGAATGCCGCCTGCGGCCTCCGCCGGGAAGAACTTCATCGCGGTAACGCCTTTTTCCAGTAAACGCATAACTTCGCTTGGTGTGACGACGCCAGGTAGGACTGGCACTCCGCAGGTTAATGCGGCATCCATTAAACTAGGCGTCATGCCGGGGCTGACGATGAATTGGGCTCCGGCGTCGATGGCCTGATGCAGACTTTGAGTGTTGATTATGGTGCCGGCGCCGACGATCGCATCGGGTACCTCTCCCTTGATACGGCGGATGCATTCCAAAGCGGCTGGTGTACGAAGGGTGATTTCCAACACTTTTAAGCCGCCTGCTACCAGAGCATTGGCCAAGGGTACGGCGTGCTCGACGTGATTTATTACCATGACCGGCATTACCGGTGACGTGTTGATGACTTCATTTACTGATACGGTCATTGTTTTTATCTCTGGTGTGGCTAGGTTGGGTAAGCGCAGCGTAACCCAACAATGGTAGACCTCAGTTTGGGTTACGCTGCGCTTCAGGTAAACCCAAACTACGTTTCTGATTATTTAATCGACGAAAAACAGATTGGTCGCACCGGTTTCCGCTGTGGAAGCGCCGGCACGGAACGCGCCGAACAACTCGCGCCCGAAACCGAAATGGTGGCCTGTGGCGCTATTCGCCGCCGGTACGCGCGCTGCAAATTCAGCCGGTTCTACCTGGACGTTGACTTCGCCTGTTTGCGTGTTCAGAGCGATGATATCGCCGTCGCGCACTTTTGCCAATGGTCCGCCATCCATGCACTCGGGCCACATGTGAATCGCAGAAGGTACCTTGCCGGAAGCTCCGGACATGCGGCCATCGGTGATCAGCGCGACTTGGAAGCCTTTGTCCTGTTGCAGACCCAGTATCGGGGTTAGTTTATGCAGCTCGGGCATGCCGTTGGCTTTCGGACCCTGGAATCGCAATACAACAACGACATCCTTTTCCAATTCACCGCGTTTGAAAGCTTGGACCACATCCAGTTGATCATCAAAAACCATCGCAGGCGCGGTGACGATCTGATGTTTTTCGGCGACCGCGGAAATTTTCGAGACGCCGCGACCAAGGTTGCCGTGCATCACATGCAAGCCGCCGCCAGCGGCGAACGGCCGCTCCACAGTGCTGATTACTTCCGGGTCCAGCGATTCTGCAGGGCCTGCTTGCCAGCTCAATCCGCCGTCGGTCAGGGTCGGTACGCGGCTATACTGCGTCATGCCGCGTTGGTCCCCGATCGTCAGAATGTCGCCATGTAGCAAGCCATGCTCCAGCAGCTGTCGGATTAACAAACTCATACCGCCGGCCGCTTGGAATTGGTTGACATCGGCCGGGCCGTTCGGATAAATCTTGGTTAGCAGTGGGATGACTTTGGACAGAGCATCGAAGTCGTCCCAATTAATAATGATGCCGGCGGCGCGGGCAATGGCGATCAAATGAATGGTGTGATTGGTTGAGCCGCCGGTTGCCAAAAGGCCGATAATGGCATTGACGATGGCTTTTTCGTCAATGACATGAGCAATCGGCCGGAAGTCACTGCCTTGGGCGGTAAATTTCAAGACCTGCTTGGCGGCGACTTTGGTCAATTCGTCACGCAACGGCGTGTAAGGATTGACGAAAGAACTGCCTGGCAAGTGCAGACCCATGATTTCGACCATCATTTGATTACTGTTCGCAGTCCCGTAAAAGGTGCAAGTGCCGGGGCTGTGATAAGACTTGGATTCCGATTCCAACAGCTCTTTTTCGGTAATTTTGCCGTCGGCGAATTTCTGCCTTGCGCGCGATTTTTCCTTGTTTGAAATGCCGCTGGTCATCGGACCGGCTGGAACGAAAACGGCAGGCAAATGGCCGAAACTCAAAGCACCGATCAAAAGGCCGGGCACGATTTTGTCGCAAACGCCCAAATACAAGGCCGCGTCGAACATATTGTGGCTTAAGCCGATCGCGGTTGATAAGGCAATCACGTCGCGGCTGAACAGCGACAGTTCCATTCCCGGCATCCCTTGAGTAACACCATCGCACATTGCAGGTACACCGCCGGCGAACTGGGCAACGCCGCCGGCTTCACGTACGGCTTGTTTGATCAAGATTGGAAAGTCTTTATACGGTTCATGGGCGGACAGCATGTCGTTATAAGCGGAAATGATGCCGACGTTCGCTTTTTCAGCATGGGATAGTTCGTCTTTTTCGACGGCGGAACAAACGGCAAAGCCATGAGCCAAGTTGCCGCAGGGTAGTCTGCCTCGTTGCGGTCCCTGGGTGATGGTCGCATCGACCCGAGACAGATAGGCGGTGCGGGTCTCACGGCTGCGTTCGATGATTTGTTGTGTGACTGTTTCTACTACAGGATGCATTAAAGATGTCTCCGGATTATGTCTGTACAGGACAATGAAAAGGATGTTAAGGGGCGCTTGAGATGGAAAAAGTATCCACTGAATCTTGATCCGTCGCTCCGTCGGTTTCCAGTACAGCGATGTCGGGTGGCGTAGTGACCGCTTCGGGCGCGATAGCGACGATCATCGGCGTCTCGGTTTGCTGCGTCTGCGTTTGTAACAAGGCCATAGGTGTGATTGTTATGACAATCAAACTACAGGCTAGTGCCGCTTGTGTAGCCCAATCATGGCTGGTTTCACGCAATGCAACGGGATTTTTCCACGGTTTCTTGTCTAACCAGTTTAGAAAGTTAGCTAGTGTCACCATTAAGCCTAAACCTGCAAGATTAATCCATAGGCTATCGATTAAATCTGCTTGGGTGCCGTCCAACAACATGCCGCCTACACAAGAAAGGCAGGTGCCGAACATGAAAACGGGTAAGGATTGCTGCCCCATTCTTATGATTAGACCAGCCGGTTTTGATTGTAACCAATGCTGGCGGGCATACATAAAGCTATTTACCAAGTACGCCATCGCAAGAAAATGCAGATAGCGAAGAATGCCTTCATGGCCTTTACTAAGCAAAGGCTTCCAGTCCTCGCGGAAAGCGGCAAACCATGGCAAACGGCTGTAGCCGAATCGGTTTTCTAATGGATAGCAAAATACAGCGTAGATAAGGCACAGTATGATCAATCCACGATGGGGGCGTGGGATCGGCAACCAGCCGCTGCTTAACGCAAATCCGGTGAAAAAAACCAATTGCCAACAAAAAGGGTTGAAATACCAGGGGCGGCCGCTCAATGGATCGGCCGTCAACTCCCAGCCGTAAATGCTTGCGCCCATGTAAAGCGATAATGAAAACGCTAAAGCCAATCCAACATGAATACGCGAGAGAGTCCAGACTATCGGTAGCCAAAGCATGATCACAAAATACATCGGTAAAATGTCGATGAAATTGGGTACGTATTGCAGGCTGATCAGGGCCAGTAACGCTTCGGGCGTATGATCGAAAAAATAGTTGAGGTTATCGAGCTGCCATTGAACATTGGCAAAGCTAAGGTGGTTCATGCCCAAAAACAAGCTAGCCATCATTATGAATAAAACCACATGGGCAATATAAATTTGGCCGCAACGATATAATACGCGTATCGAACCCAAAGCAATTCCTGACGTGGAAAACGTACGGCCAAAAGCGATGGCGGCGGCAAAGCCGGATAAAAATACGAAGGTTTCCGCCGAATCGCTTAAACCGAGGCGCGACGGCGTGTAGGCGAACCAAGGATTCCCCGGCATATGGTTAATGAAAATGATCATTAAGGCCAGGCCTCGAAAGAAATCCAATTGCAGATTACGGGGTGAAGCGGTTGAGTCAGATTTCATAAAGTGACCTGATCTTAAATATGGATAGGATGGCGCTTTTCGCTTAAACGGTGCTGAAGCGTACCAAAATTGCCGGTTATGGACTAGCCAATCATGTCCAGTTCACAACCGGTCGGCGCGTCCCGATTTGCTATGGTGCCCAATATAATTCGACGGGTACTTGATCCTGATGCAGCAAGGCCCGAATAGGCATATCTTCAACAGGGCCTTCTTTTTGCGCGGCGCCGAATACCGCTAATTTATCTTCGCCGGTAAATAAGATGACGATACGTTCCGTTCTTAACAGTGCGGACAGCGTCAATGTGATTCGTTCGGTGTTAGGGCCGGTTACGCTGCTTTGAATGGCTGTGATGGCGGCAGTCAGTTGATCGTAATCCGGTTTCAACGCATCGGTCAGGCCGCGAGCGTGAGGGAATAGAGACGCCGTGTGCCCATCGGGTCCCATTCCTACGATCGCAAGGCTGAAGGGCTGCGGCAATTTTCGATAATTTTCCTCGGTTTCGCTTTGCCCCGATTTTGCCGTTCTAGCCGAAGTTTTCATGCCGATAAATTCCGCGGCCCTGGCGTTATTGATTAACAAAGTACGCTTAATCAGGGCTTCATTGCTAGCGCTATGGTCCGGTGATACCCAGCGTTCGTCAACCAAGGCTATTTTGATCTTTTTCCAGTTCAATTCGGTTTTCGATAACGCTTCGTAAAGCGGAGCGGGCGTATTCCCCCCTGATACCAGCAAGGTTGCCACGCCGTATTTGCTGATGGCTTCCGACAAGACATCCTGACATTCGGCTGCTAATGCAGTAAACAAGTGATGATGCTGTTCAAAAAAGAATTCTTTTACCATAATCGTTATTCTCTCAATAAGGATGTGGATTATTATTCTTCCCAAGCGCGTCCGTCGCGCGCCAATAACGCAACCGATGCCACTGGCCCCCAGCTTCCGGCCGGATAAGGTTTTGGCGGAGTATGGTTATGTTTCCAAGCCTCTTGGATTGAATCAACCCAGGTCCAGGCTTGCTCGATTTCTTCGCGGCTAAGGAACAGCGTCGGATTGCCGCGTAAGGCTTCTAGTATAAGTTTTTCATAACCGCCGAAGATACGGTTATTCTTGAAGGTTTCCGAAAAGCTCAAATCCAGTTTGGTTTGTTGCAGTTTGATGTTGCCGTCAATACCGGGAACCTTGTTTAACATCATGACATCCACGCCTTCATTCGGTTGCAGGTGTATGATCAATTTATTGGCCGGCAAGTTCTGAAAGCTATCCCTAAAAATATTGTGGGGCAGATTTCGGAAATTGACCACGATTTCAGTGCGTTTGTTGGGCATACGTTTGCCGGTACGCATGTAAATCGGTACCCCGGACCAGCGCCAGTTATCAATGTCCACGCGAACAGCGACGAAACTTTCGGTGGTGCTTTCGGTGTTAGCGCCTTCTTCTTCCAGATAACCGGGCACGGGTTGGCCGCTGATATAGCCCGCCGTGTATTGTCCGCGCACGGTTTTTTCCTCGACATTCAAATAGGTAATCGGCCGTAAGGCTTTCAGCAGTTTGATTTTCTCCATCCGAATGGCTTCGGCGGATAAATTAGCAGGCGGCTCCATCGTGACGAAGGTCAGAATTTGCAACAAGTGGTTTTGCAGCATATCCCGTAGTTGTCCGGTTTTGTCGAAATAATCCCAACGGCCTTCGATGCCGATATCTTCGCCGACGGTGATTTGAATTGAATCGATGGTTTCGTGCTTCCAGCTGGTATAGAACAGTGAGTTAGCGAAACGCAGTGCCAGCAGATTTAAAACGGTTTCCTTACCTAAGTAATGATCGATGCGGTAGACTTGATCCTCGTTAAATACGCTGGCGACCACTTCATTGATTTCGTGCGACGACTTCAAGTCATGCCCTATGGGCTTTTCCATGACCATACGGGATTCGCGCGTCAGAACACCGCAGCCTTGTAAGCCGTGGCAGATATTTTTAAACAACAATGGCGATACCGCAAAATAGTTCACCATCACCCGTTTTTCGGAATCGACTACAGCATTCAGCTGTTTGTATTGCTCGGGTTGAGTCAAATCGATTTTCAAATAAGACAAACGTTTGGAAAAGCGTTGCCAAACATCTTCGGCAATGACGTTGTTTAAGAATGATTGTAAACTTTTGTAGCTTATATCAATAAAGCTGTCGTTGGTTTCGTCGAGACGATCGACCCCGATGATGCGCGTGTCCGGCTCAAGCAGATTATGTTTGTCCAAGCGGTAAAGGGAAATCAATAGCTTGCGTTTAGAGAGGTCGCCTAAAGCGCCGTAAATGACGAGGTCGGATGGTTTGAATGTATCGTTAGTAGTCATGAATTTTTTTGGGAGAAATTGTTTTACGCTTTTCCAAAAGCGCTTAATCAGACTAAGGCTGTAAAAACGGGCCTATTATAGAGGTCGTAACGGTAGGCAAACAAGGCGTGATCTATGCTTCTGACGAAACATAGCGTTTTTAGAGTGCGCTTTAGGAAAACGTTTCCGTCGTGTAACGGGATATTTTTATCGCGTCCGACCAGTAGTCGGGTGCTAATCCGGCCTTTTGCTTCAAATGGCGTAAAAATTGTTTTGTTTCAGGTAATTGCTCCCAAACCGACGGCAAAAAAGTTCCTCGGCGATAGCCTTCCCGTAGAATCAATCCATCTAGGCCGGGGCGAATTTTAGAGATCAGGTCTTTTTCAGAGCTAAATATCATCGGTTCTGCCGGGCTAAGGATCGATATGTGTATATCTAAATCCGTCAGTTCGCCGGAAGAAAGCGGCGGAAAACGCGGGTCGCGAAAAGCGGCTGAAAAAGCATTTTCGGCGATATCCTCGACTAAAGGACGAACCGCTTCCAGCATGCCGATGCATCCGCGCAACCGGCCGCGGCGTTCCAGCGTAACGAAACTGGCTCGGTCGATTGTCAATTCAGGTGGATAATCGTGCAATTCGACTTTTAACGGTTTTCCGGTTTCTAATCCGTAGGTAATGGAGTCCCTGGCGAGCCGGATCAGCATGTTTTTATCCGAGTCAGTCAACGACATAAGCACCGTATCCCACAACTCGGTGTTTGTCGCCCGCGGTATCGCCGGAATTTCTTAAATCGACCGTCTTTATGCTTAAAGCCTTTTCCTTCAAAACTTTTAGCAAACCGCTGATTGGTACTTTGCCGCAAGCATGTTCGGATGACAAGTTGTGATAGTCCAAATGCTCGATCATTTCGCTGGTTCGTTTGTCCAGGCGTTGAGCGCTTGCATAATCGTGATAATGACTTAGATCGGAGCTCACGACGATTAAGGTTTCGTCTCCGCCCCACAGCGTTTCGATGATTTGGCCGACTTGTTCGGCGCTGGCGTCACCGGCAACGATGGGCACCAATTTGAAGCGGCTAAGCATTTGTTGTAAAAACGGTAAATGCACTTCCAGGCTATGTTCCAGCGTATGAGCCTGTTCAAGATAGCCGACAAAAGGTAAGTCTCGCAAAGATTCGATGGCTTGTTTGTCAAGTTCGATTTCCCCTAGCGGTGTCGAGAAACTATCCGCGCGACTTACGGCGAGGCCTTCAAAATAAACGCGGTGGGAAGGGCCGATTAAGACGACGCGGTTTATCGTGTCGCGGGCCGATTCGAGACGGGCGTATGCGCTAGCGGCGATCGGACCGGAATAGATGTAGCCGGCGTGAGGCGCTATGATGGCTTTCGGCGCTTTTTTGCAATATGGTATTTCACGCAGAAAATCGGCCATCATATGACTTAGCGAAGAGGAATTGGCAGGGTAAAAGGCCCCTGCAACGGCGGGCTCTCTATTCATGACATCTACCCCCATTGGGCAAGATAGGCAGTGTAAAAATATCGGCTGATTCTGGCTTGTTATATATTACAACAATCATTCCAAAAAACTTGGAACGTTTTTCATGCATGACTTCTCTTAATAGCAACGCCGGCTGAAGCAAACTGCCGTTCGATTCGGCGTCGTTCAATGTCAGCCGCAGGAGAACGAATATGACTACATTTATTTCCCCCGATACGGTTGCCACCCGTTACTGGCACCGGTTGGACGACGGCCGTATACAGTGCGATGTCTGTCCGCGTTTTTGTAAATTGCATGAAGGGCAGCGGGGTCTGTGTTTCGTTAGACAAAATTTGCATAATCAAATCGTCATGACGAGCTATGGTCGTTCTAGCGGTTTTGCGATTGACCCGATCGAGAAGAAGCCTTTGAACCACTTTTTGCCGGGCACGCCGGTTCTTTCCTTCGGCACGGCCGGATGTAATCTGGCGTGTAAATTTTGCCAAAACTGGGATATAAGCAAGTCGCGGGAGATGGATACCTTGATGAGTAAAGCGTCGCCCGACGCTATAGCAAAAGCCGCCAAGGAACAGGGCTGCAGCAGTGTGGCTTATACGTACAACGATCCCGTGGTTTTCCACGAATATGCCATAGATACCGCGCAAGCATGCCGCGAATTGGGTTTGAAATCGGTCGCCGTTACTGCAGGTTATGTTTGTGCCGAACCAAGGGCCGAGTTCTACCGCTGGATGGATGCGGCTAATGTCGACCTAAAGGCTTTTAGCGAAGACTTTTACCATAAGATCACCGGCGGCCATTTGCAGCCGGTATTAGAAACCTTGTTGTACCTGAAGCATGAGACCAAAGTTTGGTTTGAAACCACGACATTGATCATTCCGGGAGAAAACGATTCTGTGGCCGAGCTGGAGGCCATGACCCAATGGGTAGTGGAAAAACTCGGACCCGATGTGCCCATGCATTTCACGGCGTTTCATCCGGATTGGAAGATGATGGATAAACCGCATACGCCGACATCTACTTTATTACTGGCGCGTTCTATCGCACTTAAAAATGGTGTGAGGTATGCCTATGTCGGCAATGTGCATGAAAAGGTTGCGGAAAGCACCTATTGTCATCATTGCGGCGAACTGCTGATCGGCCGCGATTGGTATGAATTGTCCGACTGGAATCTGGATAAGAAAGGAAACTGCCGCTTTTGCGGTACGGCGTGCGCCGGGGTATTTGATTCTCAACCGGGCGACTGGGGAGCCAAGCGCCGGGCCGTTCGTTTTAATTAAGCCTTTTCCTGGAGTCTCACGAGCTCAGCGGCACGTCAACCATGATTTCGCCTAAATCGCCTTGGTAATACCGCCTTATAATCAGTTCGAGTTCCTTGCGCGCTTCCTGGTCCCGCGTTGCGAAGCGCTCGTATAAGCTTGGTGCTAATCGCTCGAATTGGCCAATTAACTCGGGATCGAAGTGGCTTCCAGCGGCGCGGCGCAATATTCCCAACGTATCTATCAATGGAAAGGGCTTTTTGTACGGGCGCTCGGATGTCAAGGCGTCGAATACGTCGACAATCGCGAAAATCCGCGCGGTCAAAGGGATGGCATCGCCGCGCAAACCGCCGGGATAACCGCTGCCGTCGTATTTCTCATGATGATTTCCAACCACTTCAGCCGCATCTTCCAGCCAGATCGCTTTTTGCAGGATATCGAGACCGTGTTCCACATGGCGTTGCATGATAGAAAATTCGTCGTCATTCAGTCGGCCGGGTTTATGCAGGATGTAGTCGCGTATGCCGATCTTACCGACATCATGCAGGAATGCCCCTTTAATCAGCGTACGTATGGTTTTGGCATCGAGACCTAAAGCCTCCGCCATATGCACGGCGTATACCGTTACACGGTAATTATGTGCGTCGGTATCGCTATCGCGTTTGGCAATCGCGCTGCCCAACGTTTTGATGGTGTCGACATTGGCATCCAACAGGTGCATGGCTAAATTCGTAAGCTTCGTAGTAAGCCCGCGGATGACCGGATAAATCAAAATGGTCGTGATCAGCACGATGCCGATGGCGACCGCAACGGCGCGAAACACCGACCAATACAGATCCGACTGGGCTTTGGACGAAAGAACGTAAACCCCGTTGGCATAGGCTATGGGCTTGCTCTGCTTGTCGGTAACGACCATCGCTATCGGAAGATCGGGAGTACCCGATATGTGTAGGAATGCGCCAAATTCGGCACCGGCTGAAGGAAATTTCAATCCGCGCTCCAGCAGTGCTTGCGCCAATTGCGGAGCAAATGCAATATCGGGCGCTACATATCGGGCCAATTCACGCCGGTTGCTATCGTGTATTATGATGAAGGCGTATCGACCATTCTTCGATTGGGGTATTTCCTTGATTAAGTTGTCCAGGGCTTGTTGCACCGGCAATTCGTTAATACTACCGATGTCGGCTTCCAAGAGTCGTTTGGTTTCCAGTTTGAGAATTTCCAGAGCCAACTGCGCCCGTTCCGCGATTCGGTCTCCTAGCTGCCGGTTTTGGTTCAGATAAGTTAGGTAGCCTATCGTCGAAGACAATAGAATCGAAGTGACGAATAAGCGGAATATTAGATTCCGATGTATGGAGTCTGTGCGCATTTTTATGATCTATCCAATCCCAATATGGTTTGCAGTTTAACTCAACTTTAGACACATAGTTGTAGCGGCCCGCATAAACCACAGGAACCGATTACATCCGTTTTCGGGACCGGATTAGCTGAGAATATCCGTGCCGTTTTTCGCCTGTTAAAGGCCTTTACCGATTAACAGCAGTCCGGAAAAGGCTAAAAACAATGAAAACAAACGCTGATACTTTTTCTGGTCGATATGCAGAAATAACATGTCGTCGGCCATTTCGAACACCAGGGTCGCGAGCGCGACATAGATGATTTCGTCGTAATAGGACATGTCGATCCGCTGCCGGTTAAACCAATACAATGTGACTAATTGCACTATGGCGAAAGTGGCATATGAGGCCGCTACCGTCACTCTGGCGACGTTTTTCGGATAACTTTTTTGATGCACCGCGGCGGTAAGCAGCGAACCGCCCAAGTTGCTAAGCCCATGAATGACCCCCATCAGCGCGAAATAGCCGTTCTCGTATTTCATCAAATTTTCGATCAGGCGTTCTGCCGCCGGCAGAAAGGATTTGAGCGCGATAAGCAATAAAAATACACCGATCAGCAAACCGATGTTGATGCGCATATGGGTGACCAGAAACAGAAGGAGCGCTATTGGCGGCAATGTCAGTCGGATGATTTTCCGGTAGAAAGCGCGGTCGATGTGGCCGGAATCCTTGGCGATTTGCATGCCGTTGATGGCGAGTGAAATCGGCAACAATATCAACAGCGCGTCGATAAATTCGTAACCTAGCAGTAATAGGATCGGCGTGCCGAATAGCAATACACCGGCGCCGAAAATCGATTGAACGATGGCGGTGCCAACGACTGTCAGCAGAATATCGGCGGGCATGTGTCACTCCTTAATAACGTTGTCGGAATATTACTACAGACCCTGAGCGAATGTCGGGGCATCTCCTGTGGGTGATCGAAAAATTGCACGGGCGCGCCATTAGCGATTTTTGGGGCGTTGCTGAATTGTGCCGCTATAATCGGCCTTTGTAAGCGGGCAACGTCGTTTTGGGCGGCTTTATCGAATTTTCTAAAGAATGGCTATCATGGAAACCAGCAGCACAACAGCGGAAAAATATACCGAGTTTTTGAGCCAGTTGAAACGCAACGGCAAATTGTCGGATACCGATTTGGCAAAAGCGCGGCGCATGCAGAAGACGTCGCAGGACGACTCCTTGCCTTACATGCTGATCAAGCTCGGTTTGTGTTCCGATGCCGACGTGGCGGATACTTTTACGCAAACCCATGGCCTGGACCGCCTGCGTCCGGAGAATTATCCGCCGCAATCGCCTTTGCAAGACGATGTGTCGCTGCGATTCTTGAAGCAGCATCATTCCGTGGGGATTCAGGCGGACGACGATTATCTGGACGTGGGCGTGATGGATCCTGAAGACGATTATTTACGCCGGGCGCTCGGCCTCGCAACCGGCAAACGAATCAGGTTGCATGTCGGGCAGCTTTCCGAAATCGATGCGGCGCTGGAGATGCAATACGGCGAAGGCAAGTCGCAGTTGGACAAACTGATGGACGGATTAACAGTCGAGCACGAAGACAACGAAGATCTGGAGCATCTGAAAGACTTGGCCAGCGAAGCACCGATTATCCGTATGGTCAATTTCATTCTGCAAAAAGCCGTCGAAAGCCGCGCCTCCGACGTGCATATCGAACCCTTCGAGCAAAGTTTAAAGGTGAGGCTGCGCATCGACGGTGTATTGCAAGATATCGATTCGCCGCCGGTGGCGTCGACCGCGGCGGTATTGTCTCGAATCAAAATCATGGCGAAACTGAACATCGCGGAACGACGCTTGCCGCAGGATGGACGCATCAAGCTGCAAATGATAGGTAAGGAACTGGATCTCAGGGTTTCGACCGTGCCGACCTTGTACGGCGAGAGCGTCGTTATCCGCTTGCTGGACAAGGAAAATGCGGTGCTCGACTTCGCGACGCTGGGTTTCGTCGGCAAACAGGCCGAAAACTTCATGAATGTGCTGGCAATGCCTCATGGGATTATCTTGATTACCGGCCCTACCGGCAGCGGCAAATCCACCACCTTGTATGCGGCGCTGAAAACCTTGAATACCTCCGAGCGCAAGATCATCACGGTCGAGGACCCGGTCGAATATCAGTTGGAAGGCATCAACCAGATTCAGGCCAAACCGCAAATCGGCCTGACCTTCGCTTCGGCATTACGCTCCATCGTTAGGCAAGATCCGGATGTGATCATGATAGGGGAGATGCGGGACTTGGAAACCGCCCGGATCGCCGTGCAATCCGCCCTGACCGGCCATTTGGTATTGTCCACGCTGCATACCAACGACGCGGCGGCCGGCATCACGCGCTTGCAGGATATGGGATTGGAGGAGTATTTGCTTAGTTCCACGATCAACGGCATCCTGGCACAACGTTTGGTCAGAAGACTTTGTCCGGCCTGCAAACAAGCCTATCCCGCGTCCGAAACCCTGATCGACGAATTGCAGCTACGCCGCTGGCAGCCGGAAGGGGAAATCCGGTTATCTAAACCCGTCGGTTGCGCGGCTTGTAACGGCATCGGTTATAAGGGCCGGCTCGCGATTATCGAGTTTTTGGCTATGTCGGAAACCATACGCAAACAGGTCATTAAGCACGAGGAGGCGCATGTGATACAGCGGCAAGCGATCAATGAGGGCATGCAAACCATGTACGACGATGGCGTTGGCAAGGCTATACAGGGCGTCACTACCTTAGAGGAAGTGTTGCGGGTGACGACGGAAGCTTGACCCCTGAAGCCATGTTTCGAATGGTTGTACTGAACGAAGCTGAATCGCCGCCGCGGCGAATTAATTTTCCGCGGCGGCGATTGTTATGTCTGAGTGATCGAGAGTTTAGGATATCGTCCAAAATAACTTCCCGATATGGCCATAGTCACTGGGGACGTAGCGAGTGAGGATGTCGGCAGCAAGGACGCTGCCGTCAAGCCCTCATGGAAGGGTTCACGGCGTTCCTCATTCGGTATGCCCCAGGGTGCGCACCAACAAAACGGGAAGTTGTTTTTGGCCAAATCCCTAGACGGGCTATATGGCCTGCTTAATTCTATTCAGGGCGTTTTCGAGATTGGCCATGCTGGTGGCGATCGAAATCCGGATATGGCCCGGGCAGCCGAACGCCGAACCCGGCACCAACGCCACGCCGGCTTTTTCGATTAAGAATTCCGCGAACTGCAAATCGTCCTCTACGCCGTCCAATTTTTGTATGAGTTTGTCTACATTGGGAAACACGTAGAAAGTACCGTCGGTGGGCAGACATTCGATACCGTCTATGCTGTTGAGTTCGTTTACGACAAAGTCATGGCGTTTCTTAAATTCGACCATCATGGTGTCTATGCAGCTTTGATCGCCGGTTAGAGCGGTTTCGGCCGCGACCTGTGAGATCGAGGTCGGATTCGAGGTGCTTTGCGACTGAATGATGCTCATTGCCTTGATCAATTCCGCAGGTCCGGCGCAATAACCGATACGCCAGCCGGTCATCGAATAGGCTTTGGAAACGCCGTTCAATACGATGGTTCTGTCGTAAAAATCCGGACGCGCGTTCAGAATATTGACGAATTCGCCCTTGTTCCACAGGATATGTTCGTACATATCGTCCGTGGCGATCAAAATCTCGGGATAATCTTGCAGCACTTCGCCCAAGGCTTTTAATTCGTCCAGGCTATACGCCACCCCTGTCGGATTGGACGGGCTGTTGATCACGAACAAACGGGTTTTATCGGTAATTGCGGCGCGCAATTGTTCGGGCGCGATCTTGAAATGCTGCGATTGGCCCGCTTCGATAACGACCGGTACGCCGTCGGCCAACAATACCATGTCCGGGTACGAAACCCAGTAAGGTGCGGGGATGATGACTTCGTCACCCGGATTCAAAAAGGCTTGGGCCAGATTGTAAAAGCTTTGTTTGCCGCCGCTGGAAACCAGAATCTGATTGAGCTCGTAATCCAGGCCGTTGTCGTTTTTAAATTTTTGTTGGACGGCTTTCTTTAGGCCGGGGATGCCGTCCACGGCGGTATATTTTGTAAAGCCTTGATCCAGCGCTTTGACCGCTGCGGCCTTGATATGATCGGGCGTGTCGAAATCCGGTTCGCCGGCGCCTAGGCCGATAATGTCCTTGCCGGCGGCGCGCATGGCGGCAGCGCGGGCGGTGATGGCGAGCGTCGGTGACGGTTTGACGGCTTTTACGCGATTAGACAACGTGATACTCATGATTCCTCGATCGAATGGGCTTAAAACTGGAATTATTATACGGTAAAAGCTGAAAAACACTCTATTTGGCGAGTGTATTCCGGCCGGTTTAGAATTCCGCCTTAGTTTGAATGTGATGGCGCAGTCAGTCGTTTTAATGCCCAATCGACATGTTCGCGTACCAGTTCGGCAGCGTGATGCATTCGGCTTTGCAAGGCATTTATGCCGATTGCCGTCGGTTTTCCATTGCCTAAAGCCACCGCGATATTGCGCAGCCAGCGCTGGTGGCCGATGCGGCGAATTGCGGAGCCCTCGGTGTTTTTTAAGAACTCGTTTTCGGTCCAGTTGAATAGCTCTACCAAAGTAATGTTATCCAATTTGTGGCGGGGCTTGAAATCGGTTTCCATACTGAGTTTGGCGAAACGGTTCCAGGGGCATATCAGTTGGCAGTCGTCGCAGCCGTAAATGCGGTTACCTAATAAAGGGCGTAGTTCTACCGGAATGCTGCCGGCTAACTCAATCGTTAAATAGGATACACAACGCCGCGCGTCGACTTGATAGGGCGCGACTATGGCTTGAGTCGGACAAACATCCAAACAGGCCCGACATTGGCCGCAATGGGCCGAGGCCGGTTCGTCGAGCGGCAGCGGAAGATCGGTATAGATCTCGCCGAGAAAAAACCAGGATCCGGCCCGCCGATTGATCAGGTTGCTATGTTTGCCTATCCAGCCTAAGCCGGCTTTTTCGGCAATGGCTTTTTCCAATACGGGAGCGCTGTCGACAAAAGCGCGATACCCGAACGGACCGATTTCGGCGGTGATTTTATCGGCCAGTTTTTGTAAACGATTGCGTATCAGTTTGTGATAATCGCGGCCCAGTGCGTATCGGGATACGAATGCCATCGCTGAGTTATTGAGAATAGCCTGGCTGTTGACGGTTTTTTCCGGCAGATAATCCATGCGCGCGCTGATGATGCTGCGCGTGCCGGCTTGCAGCAGGGCGGGGCGGCTGCGTTTCAGCCCATGCGCCGCCATATACTGCATGGCGCCGTGCCTGTCTTTAGCCAACCATCGCTGTAAATGGCTTTCGGCACTGCTCAACTCGGTATCGCTGATGCCGATTTGCTGAAATCCCAGTTCATTTCCCCAGA
This sequence comes from Methylomonas sp. MgM2, assembly GCF_054172045.1. NCBI lineage: Bacteria > Pseudomonadati > Pseudomonadota > Gammaproteobacteria > Methylococcales > Methylococcaceae > Methylomonas > Methylomonas sp. MgM2. The sequence continues at coordinate 92,525 of NZ_JBSYXO010000016.1, forward strand.
CTTTAATCTGAGCTGCGAGGTTTTGAAAATCGGGCCGTTCGGTTGGGGGCATCGCCAGACATGCAATATAATGATGACATCTGAATATTTTACACAACAATCTTATGCAACTATCGTCGCAGAGGCTATATCGTGTCGCCCAGATACGGGAAGCGGAAAGAATCGCAATCGAAGAGCTGCAAATGTCCGGTTTGCAGTTAATGCGCAGTGCCGGCTTGGCCGCATTCAACGCTTTGCAGCAGCGTTGGCCGGATGTTTGTCGTTTGAGCGTGTTTTGCGGCGCCGGCAATAATGCAGGCGATGGTTACGTTGTCGCAAAATTGGCCTTGCAATCCGGCTTCGATGTCGTCGTCTATTCTGTGGCCGATCCGGAAAATCTAAAGGGCGATGCATGGCGTTCGTATCGCGACTTTCTGGATGGAGGGGGTAGGGTCTTAACTTTTCAGCCGGACATAAAGCCTGACGGCATCGTTGTCGACGCTCTGCTCGGTACCGGTCTGAACCGGCAGGTCGGCGCCGAATATGCCGAGGCCATTATCTGTATTAATCATTCCGAATGTCCCGTTGTGTCGCTGGACGTGCCATCCGGTCTGCATGCCGATACTGGCTGTGTGCTGGGCCAGGCCGTTAAAGCCGACATCACGGTCACTTTTATCGGCTTGAAGTGCGGCTTGTTTACCGGCGACGCGGCCGACTATTGCGGCGATATTGTTTGTTCCAGTTTGAATGTGCCCGAGTCGGTCTTGGCGGACTTGCCGCTTGCCGCCCGCTTGCTGAAAAAAAAGCCCTTGCCGCCTAGAGCGCGAACGGCGCATAAGGGCCATTTCGGCCATGTTTTGCTGATCGGCGGAAACAAGGGCTATTCCGGTGCAATCCGCATGGCCGGGGAAGCCGCATTGCGCGGCGGCGCGGGCTTGGTCAGTATCGCCACGCGTTCCGAGCATAGTTCTTTCTTGAACATTGGCCGGCCCGAGCTGATGTGTCATGGGGTGGAAGCGTCCGACCAATTGAGTGTTCTGTTGGAAAAAGCCACTGTCGTTGTGATTGGTCCCGGCTTGGGCCAAGACGACTGGGCAAGCGATTTGTTTGCGGCAATTGTGCAGTGCGACAAACCCTGTGTGGTAGACGCCGATGCCCTCAATTTGCTGGCCAAACACCCGGTCAAGCGCGAAAGCTGGGTTTTGACGCCGCACCCGGGTGAGGCGGCACGTTTATTGGGTTGCGATAACCGGGATGTTAGCGCCAGGCGTTATGCTGCGGTAACAAACATCCAAAACCGATACGGCGGAGTTTGCATACTGAAGGGCGCGGGCAGTTTGCTTGCCGATGGTTCCGATATTTTCGTCGGCACTACCGGCAATCCCGGTATGGCGAGCGGAGGGATGGGCGATGTTCTGTCCGGAATCATCGCTGCGCTGCTGGCGCAAGGTTTGTCTATTATAGAGGCCGCGAAATTAGGGGTTTACGTGCATGGCGAAGCGGCGGATCGCATCGCATCGGAAAGCGGCGAACGCGGCATGTTAGCCGGCGATTTGATGCCGATACTTAGACAGCTGTTAAATTCATGATGATTGAATTAAACGATAGCGACGAAACCGAGGCATTCGGAGCGGCGCTAGGGAAAGCATTGCCGAAAAAATGTCTTTTGTTCTTATACGGTGAATTAGGTGCCGGAAAAACCACTTTGATGCGCGGCTTATTGCGCGAAGCCGGATACGGCGGGCCGGTCAGAAGCCCGACCTATAGCTTGGTGGAAGAATATCATTTGCCGGATCGCGTCGTATTTCATTTTGACTTGTACCGCTTAAAAGACCCGGAAGAGTTGGAATGGTTAGGGATAAACGATTATTTGAGTCAGGACGCCTTATGTTGTATCGAATGGCCGCAAATGGGAGATGGATACCTGCCTGCAAGCGATGTGGAAGTTCGGCTCGGCTATCGGGATGGCGGAAGAATAGTAGAAATCGGCGTCCTAAGCGACGCGCTTAAAAATAAACTAACAATTATCTGGAAAAACAAAGGCCTGCTGCTATAATCTCCAAAAATTCTCAATCTTATTGCGGTTGGCGGGCTTATGCGACAAATCATAAAGTTTTTTTGGGTCGTGGGTTTGTTTATGCAGGCGAATTTGCTCCATGCGGCGGGAACCCAAATTGAAGGTCTAATATTCTCCGGTCAACAAAGCGGGCGTTTGCAGTTCGACTTGTCCAAGTCGCCGCATTACCGGTATTTCACGTTAAAAAACCCGAGTCGCTTGGTGGTGGATTTTCAAAACGCGGCATTGTCTCAAACCTTGGCGCAGCCGCCGGCCGATCACGCAATCGCAGTCGCCGTGCGCTCGGCGGTGCGCAATAAAACCGATGTGCGCGTGGTCGTTGAATTAAACGCCGAAACTTCCGTTAAGGTCGCGGCACTCGAACGCGGCAAGCGCTTGCGATTCGATTTATCGCCGATATCTACCGCTACTAAAGCAAATAAAGCCAAGGCCGTTTCGACGAAGGCGGCTGCAAAGGCGGAAACGACCGCTAAAAAATCGCGATCGCAAGCGGTCAAAGCCAGCGGACGCGATATCGTAATCGCGATCGACGCGGGCCACGGCGGAAAGGATATCGGCGCGCAGGGCAGCCACGGCACTCAGGAAAAAGATGTCGTATTAGCCATTGCCAAGCGTTTGGAAAATGTAGTCAATCGGCAGCCCGGTATGAAAGCGTTGATGATACGCGACGGCGACTATTTCGTTAAATTGCGCAAACGTGTCGACATCGCGCAGAAAGCCAAGGCCGATCTGTTCGTATCGATACATGCCGATGCGTTTGAAGATCCTAGCGCTCATGGCGCGTCGGTTTATACGCTATCAACCAAAGGCGCATCCAGCCAAATTGCGCAATATCTCGCCAACAGTGAAAACTCATCGGATATCGCCGGCGGTTACGGCAGTGAAATTCACGATGATACCTTAGCGTCGGTGTTAACGGACTTAAGCAACAAGGCGGCCAAAGAGGCGAGCCAGCATGTGGGTAACAGAGTATTGAAGAGTGTTAATTCCGTTAGTCATTTGCATAGACATAACGTGCAAAAGGCCGGCTTTGTGGTGTTGAAATCCCCCATTCCTTCGATATTGGTTGAAACGGCCTTTATTTCCAATCCGAAGGAAGAAAGTCGCCTGAATAGCCGCGCCTATCAGGAAAAGATGGCCGCTGCGATCTATAACGGCATATTGGCGCATTTTAAACGTTATGCGCCAGCCGATACCTTGTTCGCGCAATTGCAAAAATCGGGTAAATCCGCCGTGCGGGTTGCTTCTCGTCAAAAATCAAAATCCGCTCGCGACGATTTGAAGGTGGCTAGTGCCGGTTCTGCTAAAATCAAGCACGTCATTAGCCCGGGCGAAACCTTATCCGGAATAGCGCAGCAGTATGGCGTTTCCATGCGCGATTTGCGTAATGCCAATGGCATGGTCGATGTCAACGTTAAAGCCGGCCAAGTTTTGCAGATTCCACGCAGCAGTTAAATCTTGAATCAGCTCGGGGCGAATTGTTCGCCCCGAGTCATGTCCGATCCGCTAAAATAAGCAGCTTTTTCGAGCGTTGTTCATGCGGATCCATGCCTTACCCACTCAACTGATCAATCAAATCGCGGCCGGCGAGGTGGTCGAGCGCCCGGCGTCCGTCGTCAAAGAATTGGTTGAAAATTGCTTCGACTCGGGCGCTACGTTGATCGGGATTGACATCGAGCAAGGCGGGATCAAGCAAATCAAGATTCGCGACAATGGTTGCGGTATCCATAAAGAAGATTTGGCGCTAGCCTTGTCCCGCCATGCGACGAGTAAGATCGCCTCATTAGACGATTTGGAGCATGTCAGCAGCATGGGTTTTAGAGGCGAGGCTTTGCCCAGCATCAGTTCGGTCGCGCGCTTGACTTTGATTTCCCGCACGGCCGATGCCCAATGTGCTTGGCAGGTCAGCGCCGACGGCACCGAACAACATTTCGATCCTCGGCCGGACCCGCATCCGCCGGGCACGACAGTGGATGTGCGCGATTTGTTCTATAACACGCCCGCCCGGCGCAAATTCCTGAAGACCGAAAAAACCGAATTCGGCCATATCGAGAGTCTGATTCAGAAATTGGCACTGAGCCGCTTCGATGTCGGCTTTGTGCTGCAGCATAATCAGCGCGAAGTGTTAAACCTCAGGCCTGCGACCACACCGGCTCAACAGGAAAAAAGAATTGCCGCTATTTGCGGCTCGGCGTTCATCGACCATGCCATCAAAATCGATTACGCCGCGTCGGGTTTGCATCTATCTGGTTGGGTCGGTTTGCCGACGTTTTCGCGTAGCCAACAAGATATGCAGTTTTTTTACGTCAATGGCCGCTTGATCAAAGACCGGCTGGTGGCGCATGCGGTTAAACAGGCTTATCAGGATGTGCTTTACCACGGACGTCACCCGGTATTCGTGCTGTATTTGGTGCTGGATCCGGCCTTGGTCGACGTCAATGCGCACCCGACCAAACTGGAAGTACGCTTTCGGGAAGGCCGCATGGTGCATGATTTCTTGTTTCAAGCCCTGCATCGGAGTCTGGCCGAACAAAGACCCGGACAAGCGCCGGCCCACGCTGTCGACGTGCAGGCGATGCCCGCCGAGCCCCCGAGCCTTGAACCCAAGCCGATGCCGAGCCGGCAGGTTTCGTTGCCGTTGATGGAAGCGCAAGCGGCGGACCTTCATCAGACCAAAACGACAAGTACAGGCGCGATGTCCGCTACGCGCGGCTTCAATTATTCGGCCGATAAAACGCAGCCTGCCAGTGTTGCCGATCAGCTACAGGCTTACGGTAAATTGTTTCCCCAATCGGACTCCGTTGCAGACGAACAAGCCATGCCTCCGCTCGGTTTTGCACTGGCGCATATTCATAATATTTATATCCTGGCCGAAACCGCAAACGGCATTATTCTGGTCGACGCGCATGCCGCGCACGAACGGGTGACCTACGAACGCTTGAAGCAAAATTACCACAGCCGGTCGATTGTTTCGCAGCCGCTACTGCTGCCTATCAAGATTCAAGTGAGTAGTGCCGAAGCCGATTTGGCCGAGCAGGAACACGCGTTTTTCCATCATTTGGGTTTTGAATTAAACCGCTCGGGACCGGAAACGGTTGTGTTGAGGAGCACGCCGGCCTTGCTGACGAAAACCGATGTCGATCAATTGATACGGGACATACTGGCCGACATGGCGACACACGGCATCAGCAAAAAGGCCGAAGAAACCACGAATGCCATTTTGGCAACGATGGCTTGCCACAGTTCGGTACGCGCGAAACGCAAGCTTAGCATCGAGGAAATGAACGCCTTGTTGCGCGACATGGAGCAAACCGAGCGCATAGGCCAATGCAACCACGGCCGTCCGACCTGGGTGACCTTGACGCACCAGGATTTAGACCGTTTTTTCATGCGCGGCCAATAAATGAGTGACAGCAGCAAGTTTCCCGTCATTCTGTTGATGGGACCAACGGCTTCCGGCAAAACGGCGCTGTCTGTATCCATGGCTCACGCCTTGAACGCGGAAATCATCAGTGTCGATTCGGCCATGGTGTATAAGGGCATGGATATCGGCACGGCCAAGCCAACGCCGGCGGAAAGGGGCGGAATTCCGCATTATCTTATCGACATAATTGACCCTAGCGAGTCGTTTTCGACCGGACAATTTAGAGCCAAAGCGTTGGAACTGATCGGCGACATTAGCCGGCGCGGCAAATTACCGCTGTTGGCCGGCGGCACCATGCTGTATTTCAGTGCGTTGACGCAAGGTCTTGCGGTCTTGCCGGAAGCCGATCCGGAAGTCAGGCAAAGATTGGATAGGGAGCTGGCCGAGCTGGGTAAGGAAGCCCTGCACGCGCGTTTGGCAGAGGTCGATCCGCAAGCGGCAGCCCGCATCCATGTCAATGACCCGCAAAGAATACAAAGGGCGTTGGAAGTCTACGAAGTCAGCGGCAAGCCCTTGTCCAGTTTCTTCGAATCCGGCCGCCAAAGCGAATTGCCTTTTAACGTCGTTAAACTGATTGTCGCTCCCGAACAGCGGTCGACCCTGCATGACAAAATCGCGTTGCGTTTCAAGCAGATGTTGGCTCAAGGTTTTCTGGATGAGGTCAAGGCCCTGCGTATGCGGGGGGATTTGAACGAAAGCATGCCGGCTATTCGCTGTGTCGGCTACCGCCAGGCTTGGGCCTATCTGAACGGCGAGTATGATTACCAGACTATGGTCGACCGAGGCATCGCCGCGACCCGGCAATTGGCCAAGCGCCAGTTCACCTGGCTGCGTAAGGAACAAAACGCCTTGCATTTAACCAGCGAGTCTCCCGATTTGCTGGAAACGGCCTTGCGCTATTGCCGCCGGTATGGATAAACAACAACAGCGCCGATTGGCCTATGCCGCACGCGACGCGCAGCCCGATAAAAACGCTGTTAGCGCCTCGATCTGTCAGCGTTTCATCGGTCAACCATGGTATCGATCGGCGCAAACCGTGCTGTGGTATGTGCATTGCCGGTCCGAAGTGCGTACCTTGCCGTCACTGATTCAACAATTGGCGACCCATAAACGCATCGTCGTACCTTATTGCACGGTGGACGATAATGGCGAACGCTGCCTGGGGTTATGGCATCTGCAAGACATTGCCGAATTAAGGCCCGGTATGTGGAATATTTTGGAGCCGCCGCGCGAACGCTGGCCGGAACCCGAAAGACAAGTGAATCCGCAGCAATTGGATGTCGTGATGGTGCCCGGCGTCGCCTTCGATGGCAAGGGCGGCCGGCTTGGTAACGGCGCCGGTTATTTCGATCGTTTGTTGCGGCGTGTTCGGCCCGATACGGTGTTGGCCGGTGTCTGCTATCAATCGCAAATATTGCCTTTGGTACCGATGGAAAGCCACGATGTCCATATGGACGTCGTCATCACCGAGCAGGCGATTTACCCGGGCAGGCGCAAAACATGATGGCCGAGTCGCTGAAACGGCGAATTGCGCATAGCCCGGCATTTATACTGGATTTGGACCGGGTTCATCGTAATCTGCAATCTTTGCGACAACTTCGGCAAGCGACCGGATGCAAGGTGTTGTATTCGATGAAGGCATTGCCGCTGGCTTCATTGTTATCCGAGTTGAAAGACCGCGTCGACGGCGTTTCGGTCAGTTCTTTGTACGAAGCGCGCTTGGCCAAGGAAATATTCGGACATTGCGCCGGTTTGCATTTGACCACGCCGGGATTGCGGCAGGATGAATTCGTCGAGTTGGCGGCCCTGTGCGGCCATATCAGTTTTAATTCCTTGTCCCAGTATCGGCATTTGCATACGCTGGCCGAAGATTATTCCAAAGGGCTGCGGGTCAATCCGAAACTGTCGTTTGCCGACGACTTGCGCTACGACCCCTGCCGGCCGCATTCGAAACTTGGGGTTGATGTTGAATTACTCCGGCACGGCTTGCCGGCAGACATCGAAGGTTTGCATTTTCATACCGTCTTCAGTCAGACCGATTTGCAGCCATTGCTCAAGACCTTTAACAAATTAGAAGCGCTGCTGCGTCGCCACCGCAAATTAAAATGGCTCAATCTGGGCGGTGGTTATTTATTTCACAGCATCGCCGATCTGGCTCCGTTGATCGCATTAGTCGGTCGTTTGAAAAGCGAATTGGTGGACGAAGTTTATCTCGAGCCCGGTAAGGCCATCGTCGGCAATGCCGGCTATTTGCTGACGACCATCGTCGATCGATTCGAAAGCGACGGGAAAACCGTCTTGGTTTTGGATACTTCCGTCAATCATCAGCCTAAGGTGTTCGAATATCAAATCAAGTCCGTTTTGGCGGAGGAAGACGTGCAGGGCGCCAATAGCGCGATTTTGGCAGGTTCGACCTGTTTGGCCGGCGACGTCTTCGGCGAATACCGCTTTGCAAGCATTCCCGGCGTGGGCGATAAACTCTTGTTTGCCGATGTCGGCGCCTATACCATGATCAAAGCCAACCGATTCAACGGTTACCCGATGCCGGCCGTGTATTTGCACCGAGACGGCGATGTCGAACTCAGCAAAGCCGATGCATACCCGGATTACCGGAATCAGTGGTTTGCATAAACGCTAGCCGCTTAGCGTCCGCCTGCATCCGATACTTGTTTAAACCGGTCATCTTGGCCTTCGCTTAAAAACCGTATCCGTGAAGAATTAAAATTCGATCCACGATGAACCGAACGATGTTGCGAACACCAGGCTAACGATGCTCATCAGTTTGATCAAAATATTCAGCGACGGACCGCTGGTGTCTTTGAAAGGGTCGCCCACGGTATCGCCCACCACCGCGGCCTTGTGGGCATCGGAGCCTTTACCGCCAAAGTGCCCGCTTTCTATCCATTTTTTCGCGTTATCCCAGGCGCCGCCGGCATTCGCCATCATCACCGCCAACAGAAAACCGGAAGACATCGTGCCGATCAACAAGCCGGCGAGCGCTTCTTTACCTAACAGGTAGCCGACGGATAACGGCACCGCTACCGCCAGTGCGCCCGGCAATATCATTTCGCGTAGGGCGCTTTCGGTGCTGATGCCGACGCAAGCCGCATAATCAGGCTTGCCGCCGCCTTCCATAATCCCCGGTATTTCGTGAAACTGCCGCCGCACTTCCACGACGATCTGGTGCGCCGCTTTTCCCACCGCGGTCATGGTCAGTGCGGAGAATAGATAAGGCATCATCGCGCCTATCAATATGCCCGGCAACATGGTAGGACCCAATATATTCAAATCATCGATTTTTGCCGCCGTTACGTAAGCACCGAGTAATGCCAATGCGGTTAATACCGCCGAGCCGATGGCGTAACCTTTACCGGTGGCGGCCGTGGTATTGCCGAGGCTATCCAATGCATCGGTGCGATGGCGCACTTTCTCCGGCAGCCGGCTCATCTCGGCAATTCCGCCCGCATTATCGGCGACCGGCCCATAAGCATCGGTGGCCAAGGTCGCTCCCAGCGTACTCAGCATACCGACTCCCGCCAGGGCGACCGCGTAAAGGCCGGCCGTCATGTTGCCGTCGGCTTTATAGCCTAACCAGATACTCAACAATATCGATAGCGCGACGATCAACACCGGAAAAACCGTACTCATCATGCCAACGGCGAAACCGTGGATGATCGTCGTTGCGGCGCCTGTCTGACAAGCTTCCGCAATGGTTTGCGTGGGCTTTTCTGTATACGACGTGTAATATTCGGTTGCAAATGCAATCGCATTACCCGCCATTAAACCGAGCAGTATGACCAGCCAATAGTTAATGCTGACGCCCGCGATTTGAACTACCGCCAAGGACAGTAACAAGATCACGATCGAAGTCGTCAAAATGGATTGGCGCAGCACCGCCAACAAATCATCCAAGCTGGATGTTTCGTCTATCGTAACGACGAACCTATCAATCAAGCGAGTAATAATGGGGTGCCTGGCCTTATCGGAACTTGCCGGCCTTTCGCCATTCACCATATAAATGCCTAACAAACTGGCGAAAATCCCGCCCGCGGCGACAAGGAACGGCAGGCCGATGAACGATGCGGATTTTGCGCCCATTGCGGCGCCGAGGGCGGCAGCCGCGATGATGGAACCGCTGTAGCTTTCGAATAAGTCCGCTCCCATCCCCGCGACGTCGCCGACATTGTCGCCCACGTTATCGGCGATGACCGCGGGGTTTCTGGGATCGTCTTCCGGAATGCCGTGTTCCACTTTTCCGACTAGGTCGGCTCCGACATCGGCCGCTTTGGTGTATATGCCCCCGCCCACTCTTGCAAACAAGGCGATACTGCTGGCGCCGAAGCCGAAACCGGTTATGTAAGTCAGTTGATTCGGATCGCCCCGGAACATCAGAAACAAAACCGTCATACCGATAATGCCGAAACTGACTACCGCCATGCCCATGATCGAGCCGCTGCCGAAAGCGACGCGCAATCCTTCATGCAGACTGCGACCGGCGGCGGCTGCCGTGCGAACGTTGGCGCGAACCGAAATGTACATGCCGACGTAACCGGCGCTTGCCGAAGCAATCGCGCCCACCACGAAACAAACGGCGGTTTGCCAATGAATAAAGGCGGCAATCACGGTCGCGATGATGCCGACGAACAGCGCCATGACACGGTACTCGCGCGACAGGAAAGCCGCTGCGCCTTCCTGAATCGCCTGTGCGATTTTTTGCATGGCGTCGTTGCCCTGGTCGTAGCTTAGAACACGGCGAAATCCCCATGCGACGAAGATACAACCTACAATACCCATCACTAAAGCGGTCAGAATAGCTACAGATGTTGGAAACACTCTTTCCTCTCCTCATTGCTGCTTCGTTTACGCGCAGTCGATAAACGATAGATTACGATTGTCGTTCGGCCAAGGTAATAGTGTCAAATGTTCTAACTTTTAGAAGCAGCATCGGTTCATGATGCATTCAGTCCATTTTTTGCAAATTACTGCCGGCCTAAATCCAAGTGAGAAAGTCAGTCCGCGCCGATGAAGATTGGATTGGCATTTATGAGCACCGCTACCAAAACGACTGTTTTTCGGCCATTAAATAATGCCCGCGTGGCGATCAAAAACATTAAAGACGCCTTGAATAAGCTACTGAAATCGGCGGTTTGACTTTCATATGCGACAAACTGTCGCAATTTTTCTGGACAATACGGTTTAAGTTCACTAGAATTCGCCCACCTTAACCGAGGCCGACACCAGGCAACAGGTTTGGTATCCAGGAGGAGAGAAGAAAGCGACCGTATAGGTAGAATAAAAACAATAAACGCAGCGCATTAAGCTACCGAGTCGACGGTAGGCGTCCAATTAATAAAAAAAACAATACCGGACGGGAGCCCACATAACGTGGGCTTTTTTATGCGTTTTTACCAATTTTTTCGGTAACTGTTCAGCGATAGGTTTAAATTTTGTTGCGGGAGCGGCTTTAGCCGCGATCGAAGGATTTTATCGCGGCTAAAGCCGTTTCCACACAACCAGCGAATCCGTTGGTTTCGAATAATCTGACACCGAGCTGAATAGTTAATTTTTTTGTTACTCAGATGGCCGAAAGAGCAGATCCACTCCCAACAGAAATCCGGGACGCCGAACGTTTCATTGAAGAGTTGATGAACGACACCAGGCACCCGGTCCACAACCGCGCTCATCCGCTGCACAATGAAGCCGTCAAGGCATTCGACGAAATGATGCGGCGTCTGGATGCGATGCGGGCCGAATGGCTTTCCAAAGGTTAAGCACAGAAATATCAACAAGTTAAGCGCGACCATCAAGATCAATCGCCGCCACAGCCTCCGCCGCAGCCGCCATCGCCTGAATCTCCGGACCCATCGCCGCCGTCCGACCAATCACCGAAACCATCGGTACAGCCGTCGAAATCCGGGCTGGAAAAATCACCGCCGCAGTACGGGGTGCCGCCGTTGTAAGTTTCGCCACGCTGCAAGTTTCGGCAATCGGGCGCGTAAACAAAGCCGTCGGCGATATTGAGCTTTTTGTCGATCGCAAACAGTAACGGTAGGCGGCTGGGTTTGCGAGGATCGATGTTTTCTTCTCGGCAAGTCAGCCACCAAACGCGCCGTAAACCGCTATTGTTCTGCCGGTCCCGGCCCAGCACGACTGCCGGCGTGTGATGTAAAAATCCGCCGAAGGCTTTTTTACAGAAGGCCTCATAGTGGCGGGTATAGAGAATATGCTCGTGCCATAAATCGTCTACCACCTGCGACGGCATAGACACATAGCGGCAACGGCCTTGCAAATAAGCCAGAAAGAACTGCCGCAATGCTCGTCCGACCAACTGACATTCCTTTAACGATAACTCCGGGCGCCTTTTCCGGAGTTTGTCGTAGAGTGACGGCGGAAAGCTGTAAGTCCGAATATAGTCGGCCCGGACGGATCGCCGCCAACGCCGCCACACAAACGTCAATAGCAATAGCAAGGTCAGGATGACGGCAAGGGCGGCTATATTCATTCGATTGGGCGCACGGATTTTAGAAAATATGGTTCAGAGCTTAGTATAAGTTTCAACGCCGTGCAGCGACACAACACTTAACGAGCAAGTTAAGCTTTAGCCCTTGTGGACATTGATAAGCATGTGATCAGGCGAAATTCGCAGTTGCGCACCCAAGGCCGACATCGCCGCTGTTCAAGGTAATGACTTGTCGATTAATCGTTACAAGGTTCACCTTGATTCAGAATAGGTGATCAGATCGCGCCAGAATATGCAATGCTCGACTATTCGAGCATATTGCTGCGTAGAAAGATGTGGCGAGTCATGAATTCGACTTGAGAAAAGGTACTGGATTTCAGTTGAGCCTGACTAATCCAATTGGCCAACGAGTCTCCGGTTTGTTCCGTTATTTCAAACGCTGCGAAACCTTGGAAACGAAGCGCCAGCGAGTGAAGGTTGAGTAGTCCCTGGAAGCCGTAGCGCCGGGCGGTT